>JANNDB010001089.1:0-3790 GCA_031387285.1 Betaproteobacteria bacterium
TTGCCGGCAAGAGCCTGCAACTGCTGCGCGAATGTGTACCCAAGAGTACCCGTTTCGCCGTGCTGGCCTGGAAGGGCGCCCCCGCCACGCCGTTGTATCTCGAGTTGCTGCGCTCGGCCGCGCAGGTGGCCGGCGTCACGCTGGTGGTGCAGCAGGAGAACCAGCCCGACGCACTGGCGGGGGCTTTCGCAGCCATGCAACAGGAGCGCGCCCAGGCGTTGGTAGTGCAGGTCAGCCCATTTACTTTCGAGCATCGCAGGCTGACCGTGGAACTCGCCGCCCAGTACCGGCTGCCGGCCGTGTTCGCGGCGCGCGAATTCGTCGATGCCGGCGGCCTGATGTCCTATGGTCCGAACCAGCTTGATCTGATGCGCCGCGCCGCTTATTTTGTGGACCGCATCTTCAAAGGTGACAAGCCGGCCGACATGCCGGTGGAGCAAGCGACCACGTTCGAGATCGTCATCAATCAGAAAACCGCCAAAGCCCTCGGCATCGCCATCCCGCAGTCGCTGCTGCTGCGCGCCGATGAGGTGATTCAGTGACCGGTCTGGGCGAGACCTGACGCTCAGTTGTCGGCTGTGAATGACCGGACCCGCTGCATTGCTGACCGGCAGCTGTTGTCACATCTCGATGAATCGAATCAAGAATTAGTCCTGCATCGCCGGGCCAACCGCGCAGCAAGGGTCTCAGGCCCGCGCAAGGCTGGAAACCCAATACTGGTGCGGTTTTGGCGGCGTTGGGAGTGCACACCTCAGGCTGAGGCTGGACCCCGCCTGCTATTTGACGGTCAGCAGGGTCCACATCCCCAGGACATAGTGCCCGGAAACGTTGCAGTAGAGCAGGTAGGTGCCAGGCTTCAGGTTGATGGTGAGGGAGCCCTTCTTTCCCGCCGCCAGATCTGCGACCTCGCCCAGATGTCCGGCGGCGTCTTCATCCACCTTGTTTTCTGCCTTGTTGTAGGGTAGCGGCTTCTTCGGATCTGCGACCGGCGAGATCACCATCTCGTGCACCATTTGCTTTGAGCTGTTGCTTACGTTGAACGTCACATCGCCGGCCGGAACCGTCGCAGCCGACACCTGGATTCCCATCGGTCCCATGCCGTGCCCTTTGCCCGCAGTCGGCATGCCGGAATCCATACCCATCGCCATTCCCATCGGCGCGCCCTTGCCAAGCATGTTCATGGACACGGCGCCCTTGTCCCACAACGTGACCTTGACCACGGTGGCGCGCGCGAATGTCGGGCCTGCAACACAAGCGAGCGCTACAGCGGTTGCCGCGACCAGGATATGTCTTCGAATCAGCTTCATGGAAACCCCTTGCGATGTTGTCGGCCCTCCAATGGGGCAATACCCGTGCGAAATTGCTTGGACTATTTCTGGCCCCGGAATCGACTCCTGCGATTGGGGTGCCAGAAACAGGCCGAAGCGCCTGCTTCGCTGCTCAAGCGATGGGAAACTGTTCCAAATCACCATCAATCTAATTCAGCAGCGATGCCCGCATAGATCATCTTTCTCCGGGAAGGACATCGTGTCTGTTCGACAACGAACATTGCGCAAGGCTGCGGTCTGAGCCGTTGAGCGGCTTTGCCTCGGAAACCACGCGGTAAATTGTTGTTCGTACGGTCGGCGCCGAGAAGGTCTGACTCGCGGGATCGGTGGTGTCGACCAGGTCGGTCCGGGCCGACAGAACATGATCACAATTGAAATTGTGGCCGTGCCTATGTTTAAAGACCCTCTCGAACTGACTCGCGTCCTGTTGCTCGACTTTGATGGCGTGCTTCTGTCTCTGAAAGACTGAATGCGGCCAGATGCTTCGCTCCATACCGGTCGCTCCAAAAGTAGGTTTAACCGATGGAGCTGAGCCGTGCGCGCCGGCATGGCGCTTGGCCCGCTTTAAGGATGATGAGCCAAGCCGGGAAGCGGGCCCCAAGTGCCATGCCGGTGTGCGTCGGTTCCAGCGAGGGGTTGGCCGTCTACATGGTGCGCGGGACGGGAATCGAACCCGTACACCAGGCCATAACGTGCGCCAACGAACAGACGGCGCTTTGCCCGGCTGCAAGACTGCGATCGGGCGAAACAAGTTCGCCCGCGCCTGCCGCGCATTGCAGGGAAAGTCCGCTGGCAGCCATCCGGACACAGGAGATCAGTATGCGAGTTGCAACCGACCACCCAGCCGCCTCAATTGTCCGCCGGTGAGGTCACGTTCGAGGTGACGTATTCCCCCCTTGAAGATCTGAGAGTGGTGACTACAACATGAACCCGCTGAAGATGATCGCAGGCGCATGGCTGGCAATGGGCTTCGCGACGGCGGCGCACGCAATCGAGGAGCCGAAATACACTGTCGTTCAGCGCGCCGAAGGGTTCGAGCTGCGCAAGTACGAGCCGTACCTTGTCGCGGAAGTGGTGGTGCCCGGGCCTGCCACGGACGCTGGCAACCAGGCATTTCCGATCCTGGCCGGCTATATCTTCGGCAAGAACAAGGGCGAGCGAAAGCTGGGGATGACGGCACCGGTCACGCAGACAGCCGCGCCGACGAAGATGGAGATGACCGCGCCGGTGACGCAGTCCGCCGCCGCTGAAGGCTTCGTGGTCCAGTTCATGATGCCGGCGGCCTACCGCCTGGAGACGTTGCCCGAGCCCTTGGACGCGCGCGTGAAGCTGCGTGAGATGCCAGCGCGAACGGTTGCCGCCATTCGCTATTCCGGCACCTGGTCGCAGAGCAACTACGACGAGCATCTCAAGAAACTCGAATCGGCCCTCGCCCAGGCTGGCATCGCCACCCGGGGCGCGCCGATCTATTCACGCTACAACGCACCGTTCACTCCCTGGTTCATGCGCACCAACGAGATCTGGTTTCTGGTGCAGTGATCAAGTCGCCATCGTGGACGGCCACAGGCGGTCGTATGCCTACTTGACCACGGCGTAACACTCGCAGCACACAGGAATTTCAAACACCCTGGACGCGGCCCGACGCGGCCGGGGAACGATCTGCAGTGGCCTGAAATGCCTGGGCAGGACAAGGACCGCGGCGGCGGTGACGGGCCAGGGCATGAGGGCAAGAAGTAGCACGGATGGTTGAACACAGGGAGGACATATGAACGTTTCATGGGTACACACCGCGGGTCGACCGCTGCGCATCGGCTTGTGCCTGGCAGTTGCGGGATGCGGCGTCATGCTGCCATCCGCGGCCTTGGCCGAACTCTCCAACGACACGCTGCTCGGCGCGGGCCTGCGCTACCGACCGGCCTACGACGGAGCACGCGCCCAGAGCATCGAGTTGGTCCCGGTCATCCGTTACCTTGGCGAGCCCTTCTTTGCGCGTTCGACGCAGGGTGTGCTCGAGGCCGGGGTGCGCACCGCGCTCGCGCCTGGCCTGCATGCCGGTGCGCAACTGGCGTACGAAGGCGGGCGCCGGGCGGCGGATTCCGATTTCCTGCGCAGCCATCGCGTCGCCGACATCCAGCGCGGCGCCTCGGTGGGCTTGCAGCTGGAATGGGACCACAGCCTGGGCCCGATGCCCCTGAGCCTGCTGGCGCGACTGAGAAAGCACACCGATACCGCGCAGGGCACCGAGGCGGAGCTGCGCCTGAGTGCGGGGGTATTCCAGAGCGGGCCGTTCAGTGCCGGCATCTTCACCCAGGCGGGCTGGGCCGACAAGAAGTCGGCGCGTTCGGTCTACGGCATCGACGCGCAGCAGGCGCTGACCACCGGCCTTGCAGCCTTCCAGCCGGGTAGCGGCTGGCTGCACGCCAGCGCCGGGGTGCTCTGGTCGTACGAGATCAACCGGCAAT
>JANNDB010001105.1:0-1630 GCA_031387285.1 Betaproteobacteria bacterium
CATCGCGTCAGCGATGATCTTGCCAATCGTTTCGTCCGAGTTGGCCGAGATCGCGCCGACCTGGGCGATTTCCTTGGAGGTGGTGGTGGCCTTGGAAGCCTTCGTGAGCTCCGCGACCAGAGCGGTCACCGCCTTGTCGATGCCGCGCTTGAGGTCCATCGGGTTCATGCCGGCGGCGACATATTTCATGCCTTCGCGGATGATCGACTGGGCCAGCACGGTCGCGGTGGTGGTGCCGTCACCGGCGTTGTCGGAGGTCTTGGAAGCGACTTCCTTGACCATCTGCGCGCCCATGTTCTGGAGCTTGTCCTTGAGTTCTATTTCCTTGGCCACGGACACACCGTCCTTGGTCACGGTGGGGGCGCCAAAGGAGCGCTCGAGCACCACGTTGCGGCCCTTGGGGCCCAGGGTGACCTTGACCGCGTTGGCCAGGATGTTCACACCCTCGACCATGCGTGCGCGGGCTTCGCCGCCGAAAATTACGTCTTTTGATGCCATGTGTATTACTCCGAATTCAATTGATGGGATGGCCGGGGCGGCTGCTTATTTAACGACGACGGCAAACAGGTCGTCTTCTTTCATGACGAGCAGTTCGTCGCCATCGACCTTGACGGTCTGGCCGCTGTACTTGCCGAACAACACGCGATCGCCGACCTTGACCGCCATGGGGCTGATGTCGCCCTTGTCGTTCTTCTTGCCCGGGCCCACGGCCAGGACTTCGCCCTGATCGGGCTTTTCAGCAGCGCTGTCGGGGATGACGAAGCCAGAGGCGGTCTTGGTTTCGTTTTCCACGCGTTTGACGATCACACGGTCGTGCAGGGGGCGAAGTTTCATGGGTGCTCCTAAGTTATGAGGCTGGGTTGAGAATCAAAAAGCGCCAAGTTGAATAAGTTAGCGCTAGTTAACTTGAGGGGACGAGGCTGCTAGCACTCATCTCCTTCGAGTGCTAATGATAAGGGATATTTCCGCCGCTGCAAGGCCGGCGATGCACTTTTTTGCTGGCTAATTCCTTCTTGGCCGCGTACCGACACTCAGATAGCAGGCTGGATTGTCCGGCCTACAGAGGTCAGCTCGAACATCCGGATTCGCGCGCAATGGTTGACATTGACAAATTCACTAAGTGGTGAATATAATTTCACCACTTAGTGAATTTTAGGGGACGACCGCCATGCCGAAGCCGAGAAAAACATCCATGCGGGAGACCCGGAGCTACGACTCCGCGCTTTCCATGCAGCGCATTACCGACGCGGCTGTACGGCTTCTGTCGAACGGCGGATTCACCGCATTGGGCGTCAACGCCCTGGCAGCCGAAGCCGGCGTCGACAAGCAAATGATTTATTACCACTTTGGAGGTCTGGACGGGGTGATCCGTGCGCTGGGCGCACAAACCAGCCTTTGGCTAGGCGCCCCACTGCAAGCGCAGCCCGGCGAGCCGTACAACGATCTGGTCCATCGCCTGTTAACGGAGTACGCCAAAGCATTGCGCTCCAATAGCCTGGTGTTGGGCCTGCTGGCCTGGGAACTCGCGCAACCGTCGGACTTGCTGGACGAATTGAACCAGGCACGCTCCATCGCCATGCATGCCTGGGTGGCACAAATGCGTACGGTCGCCGCGCCACCCCCCGACGAT
>JANNDB010000008.1:0-4363 GCA_031387285.1 Betaproteobacteria bacterium
GATCGCGGTGATCGTCACCGGGCCGAATCTGGAGCCGCGCGTCGAGGGGCCTGTTCTGGTGCTGCGCCAGGGTGACACCTTGCTGGACCAGATGGATGCCTGGAACAAGGGAACCCACGGCAAGAGCGGTCTCATAGACAAGGTGCGCGCATCGGTGTTGACGGAAGAGCAGTCGGAGCAACAGCTGCTTGATTTCATCGCGGCCTATGTGCCGCGCGGCGCGTCCCCGCTGTGTGGCAACACCATCAGCCAGGATCGGCGTTTTCTGGTCAAGTACATGCCGCGCCTCGAAGCGTTTCTGCATTACCGCAATCTGGACGTGAGCACGCTCAAGGAATTGGCCAAGCGCTGGCGGCCGGAGCTGCACGCGGCATTCAAGAAGCAGCAGAAGCACACGGCGTTGGCAGATGTCCACGAATCCATCGATGAGCTGGTGTATTACCGCACGCACTTTCTGAAAATGAATGGCTAGGTAGAAACCCGGATTCATGCCATAATCGAAGGCTGCACGGACAAGCGCCGTGCATTTTGCCCATCTCCCCTCACACATCTGGCCCGACTACGGGCCTCTCTACAGTGCAGCACAGCCGCTGCGGCCAACCTGGTTGGCACTGAGTTTCGTTTGATGGTTGATGTTTGTTGACCATAAACGAATCCCCGCTGCCGCGGCACGGGGAGCCGTGAGAGATTTTCATATGAACGAAGCTTTTGATTTGCAAGGCGATGCATCGCATGCCTCCATGTTGCACACTCCGGACGCCGCGCACGGCGAGATGGATGTTGCGAGCCCGGCCGCCGACGCACCAGTCGTCGCCGTGACTGAACAGCCAAACGGGTTTGCGACCATGGGCCTGGCCCCTGAATTGCTGCAGGCCGTGGCCGACCTCGGTTTTACCCAGCCCACCGTCGTCCAGGAGAAAACCATTCCGCTGGCAATGCAGGGCAACCAGAAGGCCGCTGCCAAGTTCATCGACCTGATGGTGTCAAGCCAGACAGGCAGCGGCAAGACGGCGGCATTCCTGCTGCCCGTTCTGCACACCCTGCTGCAGCAGCGCGTCGATGCCGCTACGCAAGAGCGGGAAGAGTTTGAGCGCGCTTGCGCAGAGGCTGCTGCCAAAGGGGAGTCGCCTCCGAAACGCCCAAAACGCAAGGACCCTACCAGCAGCCGCAACTTCAAGGCCGCGACGCCGGGCGCACTGGTCCTGTGTCCGACCCGTGAACTGGCGCAGCAGGTGGCGCATGACGCGATCGACCTGGTGCGCCATTGCCGTGGGCTGCGCGTCGCCAACGTGGTGGGTGGCATGCCCTATCAGCTCCAGATTGCCCGCTTGCAGAACGCTGACCTCGTGGTTGCGACTCCGGGCCGTCTGCTGGACCTTCAGCGCTCGATGCAGATCAAGCTTGAGCAGGTGCAATTCCTGGTGGTCGATGAGGCCGATCGCATGCTCGATCTGGGTTTTGCCGACGACCTGGCCGAAGTCAACCAGCTCACCATCGAGCGCAAACAGACGATGATGTTCAGCGCTACGCTGGCGCCACGCATCCAGCAACTGGCCACGCGCGTGATGCGCCAGGCGCAGCGCGTGCAGATTGACAATCCGCAGGATCGGCACCAGAACATCAAGCAGGTCCTGTTCTGGGCGGACAACGCGCAACACAAGCGCAAGTTGCTCGACCATTGGCTGCGCGATGCCTCTATCAACCAGGCAATTGTCTTTGCCAGCACGCAGATCGAGTGTGACGGTCTGGCAAACGACCTGCAGCAAGATGGCTTCAGCGCCGTCGCCCTGCATGGTGCGCTGAACCAGGGGTTGCGCAACCGCCGCCTGATGGCCCTGCGCGAAGGGCATGTGCAGATTCTGGTGGCCACCGATGTGGCTGCGCGCGGAATCGATGTGCCAACTGTCACCCACGTCTTCAATTTTGGTCTGCCGATGAAGGCGGAGGACTACACGCACCGCATCGGCCGCACCGGCCGCGCCGGGCGCGATGGGCTGGCGGTGACTCTGGCGGAGCAGCGCGATCGGCGCCGCATTTTTGACATCGAGGCCTACACGCGCCAGCAGTTCAAGTCCGAGGTCATTCCGGGGCTTGAGCCCAAGCAGCGTGTTCCGGAGTCCCGGCCCAACGCCGGATTTGCCGGGCGCAATACGCGTCCCGGTGGCGGCTCCCGCCCCGCTGCTGGGCGTGAGGGTTTCAGCTACCGGCGCGAAGGCGGCTTCAACGACCGGTTTGCCCAACGCGGTGAGCCTCACAATGACTTCGCTCCGCGCCAGCCGGCCTTTGCCAGGCCGGGGCCGGAGCGCGGTGCTTCTGCTGCGCCGGTTCGGCCCGGCAATGCGCCACGCGACACTCTGAAACGGGCAGCGCGTCCGGCCCGGCCGGTACGCTGATCCAGGCTCGCCGCGTTTCACCTGGGTGACAGCGGCCGCTGCTTTCTGGAGGGTTCACGCGTCCGTTCACGCGAGAATCCGGCCATGACTACAAGCCATTCTGTTGACGACGCGATAACTTCGCGCATGTCCTGCCGCGCCTTTACCCAGCGTGAGGTGACGCGTGAAACCGTCATGGATATCCTGTCGGTGGCCAGCCGCGCGCCTTCCGGCACCAATACCCAGCCCTGGAGCGTGTATGTGTTGCAGGGCAAGGCGCGCGATGCGCTGGTTGCAGAGGTATGTGCGGCGCATGATGCCCTCTACGCCAAGCCCGAACTGGCTGCGCAGTACGTCGACGACTACGACTACTACCCGCGGCAGTGGGTCAGTCCGTTCATCGAGCGGCGGCGCGAAAATGGCTGGGGTTTGTACAAACTTCTGGGCATCGAGCGCGGCGAGAAAGAAAAGATGCACGCGCAACACCAGCGCAACTACCAGTTTTTTGATGCACCGGTGGGCCTGGTGTTCACCGTCAGCCGCCAGATGGGCCGCGGCAGTATCCTGGACTACGGGATGTTCCTGCAAAACATCATGCTGGTGGCCCGTGCGCGCGGACTCGACACCTGTCCGCAGGGCGCATGGAACGGCTTTAGCAGCATTGTCAAGCGCCACGTGGGTGCGCCGGCCGAAGAGATGATGGTGACCTGCATGGCGCTGGGTTATGCCGATGCTACAGACAGGATCAACAGCTACCGTACGCCGCGCGAATCAGCAGACAGCTTCACGCACTGGGTGGAGTAAGGCTGTCGGGGGTGCTCGGCCCCGCAGGACCGTGGGACGCCTCTTGAGCGCCCTGCAGTGACCACACCGGGAACCGGACTGCGACTGCCGCGCCACCTCGCCGTACTGCCATACTTGCGGCAATGTTGACAACCGGGAGACAGATTTGACTGGCCTATTGAGCAACCTGCGGGTGGCGCGGCTGCCTGCGGGCGCCGAAGCGCTGCGCAGTGAAGTGCGCGCCTTTATGCGCGATACCTTGCCTGCGGTGACCACCCACGCCAAGTCCCGTTCCTGGATGGGGTTCGATGCGCAGTTCAGCCGTGCACTGGCCGCGCGTGGCTGGGTTGGCGTGACCTTGCCCAGGCAGTATGGCGGCTCCGAACTCGATGCGTTCTCGCGCTACGTCCTGGTGGAGGAGTTGCTGTGCGCCGGTGCGCCGGTGTCTGCGCACTGGATCGCGGATCGCCAGAGCGGGCCCCTGATCCTGCGCTTTGGCACGGTGGCGCAGCAGGCTTTCTACCTTCCGCGCATTTGTCAAGGGCGGGCATTTTTCTGCATCGGCATGAGTGAACCCGGCTCCGGGTCCGACCTGGCCAGTGTGGCGACCCGTGCCCAGCCCACCGACGACGGCTGGCTGCTCAATGGCCAGAAGATCTGGACCACCAACGCCCACCACTGCGACTACATGATTGCGCTGGTGCGAAGCTCCGGCGACAAATCCGACCGTCAGGCTGGCCTGTCGCAGTTCATCATCGATCTCAAGCTTCCCGGTATCACGATCCGGCCCATTCGCGATCTCACGGGTGACGCCCACTTCTCGGAAGTGTTCTTCGACAACGTGCGCCTTGCCCCTGACGCCCTGGTCGGGAAGCCAGGCGCCGGGTGGGAACAGGTCAATGCCGAACTGGCCTTCGAGCGCAGCGGACCCGAACGGATCCTGTCGAGTTTTGTCCTGCTCGAACACTGGATAAGCATGTTGCGCACACGTGGTGATGCTGCCGCCTGGGCTGCCACCATCGGGCGCCTGGCCACCCATATGGCGGTATTGCGCAATATGTCCATCAGCGTCACGGCGCGCCTGGCGCTGGGCGAAAGCCCGGTCATCGAGGCGGCGCTCATCAAGGACCTGGGCACCTCCTTCGAGCAGGCGATCCCCTCGATCATCGAAGCTGCCCAGGATGTCGGCGGCCCGCTGGCGCACGAGC
>JANNDB010000077.1:0-13718 GCA_031387285.1 Betaproteobacteria bacterium
GATCGACACGCGCGGCGCCAGCGCAGACAGCGCGCAACCTTTCCAGATTGACCGATGCCACGCGCTTCGTGCCGACGGCCGCACGGTCCAGACGTACTACCCACGCTGGTACCGCGCCACGAAGACTGGCCCCGCCCCCACCCCTTCCGACAACTGAAAGTCCGAGAGACCCGACCATGAAGATCCACGAATACCAAGGCAAGGAAATCCTGCGCCAGTTCGGCGTGCCGGTGCCGCGCGGTTACGCCGCGTTCAGCGTGCTCGAAGCCTCTGAAGCGGCGCAGAAGCTGGGTGGCCCGGTCTGGGTGGTGAAGGCGCAGATCCATGCCGGTGGTCGGGGCAAGGGCGGCGGCGTGAAACTGGCGCGCTCCATCGATGAGGTGCGCACGCTGGCTGGGCAAATCCTGGGCATGCAGCTGGTCACGCACCAAACCGGCCCCACGGGCCAGAAGGTAAGGCGGCTGCTGATCGAAGACGGCGCCGACATCCGCAAGGAGTACTACGTGTCGGTGGTTACCGACCGTGCTTCCCAGAAAGTCGCCCTGATGGCTTCGTCCGAGGGTGGCATGAACATCGAGGAAGTGGCGCACGACACCCCGGAGAAGATTCTCAAGGTGTTTGTCGACCCTGCAATCGGGCTGACAGATGGCCAGGCCAGCGAACTGGCAAACGGAATCGGCGTGCCGCCCGGCTCGACGGCGCAATGTGTAGACGTCTTGAAGAAGCTCTACCGTTGTTATATGGAGACAGATGCCTCGCTGGTAGAGATCAACCCGTTGATTCTGGAAGGCAACGGCAACATCAAGGCGCTCGACGCCAAGTTCAATTTCGACGCGAACGCCTTGTTCCGTCAGACCGACATCGTGGCGTACCGGGATCTGGACGAAGAGGACCCGGCCGAAATCGAGGCCAGCAAGTTTGATCTGGCCTATATCAGCCTGGACGGCAGCATTGGCTGCCTCGTCAACGGCGCCGGTCTCGCCATGGCCACGATGGACACGATCAAGCTGTACGGCGCCGAGCCGGCCAATTTCCTGGACGTCGGTGGCGGCGCCACACCGGAGAAGGTGACCGAGGCGTTCAAGATCATGCTGAAGAATCCCCAGGTCAAGGCGATCCTGGTGAACATCTTCGGAGGCATCATGAAATGCGACACGATTGCCACCGGCGTCATCAGCGCCTGCCGGGCAACCAATTTGAGTGTCCCGCTGGTGGTCCGCATGAAGGGCACCAACGAGGAGCTGGGAAAAAAGATGCTGGCGGATTCGGGTTTGCCCATCATCAGCGCCGACACCATGGCCGAAGCAGCGGAAAAAGCCGTTGCAGCAGTGGCTGCAACCAAGGAGTCCACGTGAGCATTCTGATCAACAAGAACACCAAGGTCATCACCCAGGGCATTACCGGCAAGACCGGGCAATTTCATACCGAGAAGTGCCAGGAATACGCGAACGGCAAGAACTGTTTTGTCGCTGGCGTCAATCCGAAGAAGGCCGGGGAATCGGTATTCGGCATTCCGATCTATGCCTCCGTGAAAGAAGCGGCGCGCGAAACCGGCGCCAGCGTGTCGGTTATCTACGTGCCGCCCGCCGGCGCCGCGGCCGCCATCTGGGAAGCCGTCGAGGCGGACCTGGACCTTGCCATATGTATTACCGAGGGGATTCCGGTGCGCGACATGCTGGAAGTACGCAACCGCATGCGCGCGCGTGTGGCGGCCGGCGGCAAGAACACCTTGCTGCTGGGCCCCAACTGTCCAGGCCTGATCACGCCGGACGAGATCAAGATCGGCATCATGCCTGGCCACATCCATCGCAAGGGGCGCATTGGCGTGGTGAGCCGCTCCGGCACACTGACCTACGAGGCGGTCGCGCAGCTGACCGAGATCGGGCTGGGCCAGTCCAGCGCGGTCGGCATTGGTGGCGACCCGATCAACGGCCTCAAGCACATCGACATCATGCGCCTGTTCAACGACGACCCGGACACCGACGCAGTGATCATGATCGGCGAGATCGGTGGGCCGGATGAGGCCGATGCGGCGCGCTGGTGCAAGGCCAACATGAAGAAGCCTGTCGTCGGATTCATCGCAGGCGTGACGGCCCCGGCTGGCAAGCGCATGGGACACGCCGGCGCGCTGATCTCGGGCGGCGCCGACACGGCGCAGGCCAAACTGGAAATCATGGAAGAGTGCGGTTTCAAGGTCACGCGCAATCCTTCCGAGATGGCCAAGCTGCTCAAGGCGAGCCTGTAGTCAACAGCAGCCTTCGCCCCGGCGCATAACGGAGACAGCCCAATGGAAATGATGCTTAGCCCCGATTTCTGGATCGGACTGCTCAAGATCATCTGGATCAACATCATCCTGTCCGGTGATAACGCCGTGGTCATCGCCCTTGCTGCGCGCTCCCTTCCGCCGGAGCAGCAGCGCAAGGCGGTGCTTCTGGGGTCGGGCGCGGCCGTGGTGCTGCGAATTGCGCTCACGGTCGTGGCCGCAAAATTGCTGGCCTTGCCCTATCTGCAGATCATTGGCGGACTTTTGTTGTTGTGGATCGGTGTGCAATTGCTCAGCGATGACGAAGGGGAAGGCGGCGAGGAGCGCCACCACGGTTCGATGGCCGCGGCGGTGCGCACCATCCTGATAGCGGATCTGGTCATGAGTCTGGACAACGTCATCGCCGTGGCCGCGGCGGCCAAGGGCAACACCGTGCTGCTGATGCTGGGCCTGGCCATCAGCATCCCGCTGGTGATCTTTGGCTCTACCCTGATGATCCGCCTGATGGAGCGTTTTCCCGTGATTGTGGTGTTGGGTGCCGGGCTGATCGGCTGGGTTGGCGGAGAAACCATCATGGGGGACACCACGCTCAAGGCATTTTCGGAGGCGAATCACTGGAGCCATTTCCTGGCAGCGGCGATCGGCGCCGCCTTGGTGGTGTTTCTCGGCAAGTACCTGCAATCACGCAGCCAGCCGGCCCACTGAGCGATGACAGTTCACCCCACGCGCGTCGCGCATTCGGCAAAAAAACGACAGCGCGCGATGGGCCGCCACCTTGCCGGCAAAGGCAGTGTCTGCTAACGTACCCATCTGCAACAATTTTGAGCCGTTGGGTCTTGTTCAGGTCACGTTCGCTCGGCACGGGCGGACCAATTTTTTGCTTGGGGTTTGAACGTGGCGACTAAATCATCATCCAAAAGGTCCCAGTTCTGGCGTGCGGACTGGTTTGCCGGCGTGGCTGTAGTGGTTGCGGTCTTGCTGCTGAGCTCCGCGACCGACCTGATCGGCACGATGGAGCGGCGGTTTTACGACTTTGCAAGCACCAGCACGTCGCGCCAGCCCTCAGACCGTGTCGCCATCATTGCCATTGACGACCAGAGTATTGCCAACATCGGCCGGTGGCCCTGGTCACGCGACATCCATGCCAAGTTGATCGACCAGCTTGCGGCAGCCAAGGCCAAGACCATCGTTCATACGGTTTTCTTCATCGAGCCCCAGGTGGACCGCGGTCTGGAATTCATTCGCAAGATGAAAGCCCTTTTGCGGCCAACTGGTGATACATCCAGTGAACAGGCTGCCAGCAACGCCCAATTGGCCAAGGTCATCACCGAAGCGGAGTTGGCGCTGGACACTGACGCCGTGCTGGCTGCCAGCATGAAGAACGCCGGCAACGTGCTGGTCCCATCGGTGTTCGCCCTGGGAGACCCGCAGGGCAATCCGGACAAGCCGTTGCCAGCTTACGCCCTCAAGAGTGCAATCAGTGAGAAGAACGGGTTCTCGATGCCCGCGATCAGTGGCCAGCAGCCGATTGAAATAATCGGCAACGCGGCCAATGCGATCGGCCACCTGAACCAGATCCAGGACTCCGACGGCGCTGTGCGGCGTGAACCACTGCTGGTCAACTACTACGGCAATGCAGTTCCGTCCATGGCCCTGCTGGCCGCACTCCGAAGCCTGAACCTGAGCTCCTCCGATGTAAAGCTCAATGCGGGCGAATCGGTTCAGATCGGGAAGTTGCGCATCAAGACGGATGAGTCGGCCCTGATGCTGCCGCAGTTCTACAAGGGGCGTGATGGTCGGCCGGCGTTTGCGGTGGACTCTTTTTACGATGTGCTCACCGGGAAGATCCCGGCAAGCAAGTACACCGACAAGATTGTGGTGATAGGCGCGACCGCGGCCGGGGTAGGCAACACCTTTCCTGCGCCCGGTTACGCGGCGCTTTCCCCGGCTGAAACCATTGCGCATATCACCTCGAGCATCCTGAGTGAACATTTCATCGTGCAGCCCGGTTGGGCCGCGCTGGCGACGATGGCTGTATTCCTTCTGGTGGCAGCCTATATTGTGTTTCTGCTGCCGCGCCTGTCCGCCGGTACCGCTGCGCTGGTCACCCTGGTGCTGTTCGTGGCCCTTCTGGGTTCGGAATTCGGCATGTTGTCTTCCGGTGCCACCTGGGTGAATCTGGTGTTGCCGGCCGTGTTGCTGGTCATCGGACACTTGGCCTTGACTACCAAGCGATTCCTGGCAACGGAAGGTGGCAAGCAGAAGTCCGACGAAGAGTCCGCCGAAACCAACCGCATGATGGGCCTGGCGTTGCAGGGTCAGCAGCAGCTCGACGCGGCATTCGACCGATTCCGCCGTGTACCGATGGGGGACGCGGTCATGGGCAACTTGTACAACCTGGCGCTTGACTTTGAGCGCAAGCGGCAATTCAACAAGGCCGAGGCGGTGTACGAGCACATGGCCGCCTACGACAAGGATTACAAGGATCTGCAGTCCAAGCTCAACCGCGCCAAGAACCTGTCGGAGACGGTCATGCTTGGCGGTGGTGGGGGCTCCCATCCGGGTGGAACGATGTTGCTCGACGGTGGTGCGGTCGAGAAGCCGATGTTGGGTCGCTACCAGGTCGAGAAGGAGCTTGGCAAGGGTGCCATGGGCGTGGTCTACCTGGGCAAGGACCCCAAGATTGGCCGTGTAGTGGCCATCAAGACCATGGCCCTGAGCCAGGAGTTTTCGGGTGATGAGCTGGTTGACGCGCGGGAGCGTTTCTTCCGCGAAGCCGAAACGGCTGGGCGGTTGCAGCACCAGAACATCGTGACCATTTTCGATGCCGGCGAGGAGCACGACCTGGCCTACATTGCCATGGAGTTCCTCAAGGGCAAGGACCTGCTCGACCATTGCAAGGATGGCAACCTGCTGCCCGTTCCCAAGGTCTTGTCCATCATTGCCCGCGTCGCCGAAGCACTGGCCTACGCGCACCGGCAGAACGTGGTGCATCGCGACATCAAGCCGGCGAACATCATGTACGAAAACGCGAGTGACACCGTCAAGGTGACCGACTTCGGCATCGCCCGGATCACTGACTCCAGCAAGACCAAGACCGGCCTCGTGCTGGGTACGCCAAGCTTCATGTCCCCCGAGCAGCTGGCTGGCAAGAAGGTTGATGGGCGGTCCGACTTGTACTCGTTGGGCGTGATGATGTTCCAGATGCTCACGGGCGTGCTGCCGTTTCGCGGTGAGTCGATGGCCGAGTTGATGTACAAGATTGCCAACGAGGAAGCTCCTGATATCCGCATCATCCGTAACGAGCTTTCCGAAAATCTTGCCAACTTGGTGGCGTTGTCGGTCAGCAAGCGGCCGGAAACCCGCTACCAGGATGGTGACCAGTTTGCCGCCGAATTGCGCATGATTCTGGCCGAGATGACGGGCGTCCCTGCGCCGTCCGCGCCACAGCAAACCACCAGTACCGGCATGCAGGGAGGCTCCACTGGCGTCCATGCCGCAGCGCCTGTACACGAGAAGACGTCCGTGTTCGCAACGTCCGCGGTGCAGGCTGCCACCCCTGATTTTGAGAAGACTGCGATACACCAGGCGCCGTCCGCGCCCAAGGCCGCACCGGATTTCGAGAAGACCGCGGTGCACCATACGCAGGCCGGCA
Source organism: Betaproteobacteria bacterium (assembly GCA_031387285.1). GTDB lineage: Bacteria > Pseudomonadota > Gammaproteobacteria > Burkholderiales > Burkholderiaceae_C > CAISIP01. Next base: position 5,919 of record JANNDB010000077.1, read on the forward strand.
ATCGGGCCGCACCAACGCCGCCTGCGCCAGGACCGGATCTCGAGATTTAGCCCTTAGAACAATAATGAATTACACGTTTTGTACGCGCACTGATCCGGGTCGGGCACGCGATAACAACGAAGACGCCGTAGTGCACGATGAAGACACGCACCTGTGCGTGTTGGCCGACGGCATGGGCGGGTACAACGCGGGGGAGATTGCCAGTGGAATGGCGACCGCGTTCATCAAATCCGAGATGGCGCGCTGGTTGTCCGAAGCCGGACGCCACGCCAAGATCAAGGAAATCCGCCGCGCGCTGGAGATCTGCGTTGACAACGCGAACCGCTCCATATTCAATGCGTCTGATTCCAACCCGCAGTACTCGGGAATGGGAACCACTTTGGTCGTGGGCGTGTTTCATGGCAGCACGCTCGTGCTCGGCCACATCGGGGATTCGCGCTGCTACCGCCTTCGAAACGGTGAGTTGACGCAGATCACCAAGGACCACTCCCTGTTGCAGGAGCAGATTGATGCCGGCCTGATCACTCCGGAACAGGCGACGACATCAACGATCAAGAACCTTGTCACGCGTGCTTTGGGCGTTGAGGATGCGGTCCAGTTGGACATTACTGAACATGTGGTCGAGCCGGGCGATAGCTATGTGATGTGCTCCGACGGGCTGTCTGATATGGTTGACGATGCGGAAATTGCCAGTATCCTCGGGGGGGAGTCATCTTTGGAGCAGAGGGCAGACAGTCTGGTGGTCGCGGCCAATGAACACGGGGGGCGCGACAATATTTCGGTTTTGCTTGTCCAGGTTGATGCGGCAACCGAGAAGCGCGGTTTGATCTCCAGATTATTGGGAAAATAGCAAGCTCATGTTTAACTCGAAAACAAGTCACAGGAATAGGAGTCGGTCATGCCGAAAATGATCGTGTCGATCGATGGGGTCGTCATCAAGGAAGTCCAAGTCACCAAGGACAGGACTACCCTGGGTCGTCGCCCGTACAACGATGTTGTAATCGACAACCTTGCAATCAGCGGCGAGCACGCTGTGTTCCAGATGAGCGGCAATGATGTCTTCATTGAGGACCTGAACAGCACCAACGGCACGTACGTCAACGGCAAAGCTGCAAAAAAACAACAGTTGGTCAATGGCGACACGGTCGAGGTCGGCAAGTACAAGATCAAGTTCGTGGCAGAAGTCGCGGGCGACGGATTCGAAAAGACCATGATGGTCAAGCCGGCCCAAGTGGCCGCGCTTGCACAGGCGCCGCAGATGGGCGCCGTCCCGTCGCGGCCTGCGCCGATGGCTGCCCCCGCCGCGGCTGGTCCATCTTCGGGCGGTCAGGCTTCGATCAAGGTTCTGTCTGGTGCAGCGGCCGGGCGCGAGGTGCCGTTGACCAAGGTGGTCACCACCATCGGCAAACCAGGTGTCGCGGTTGCCGCGATCACCAAGCGGCAACATGGGTTTGTGGTGCACCATGTTGAAGGCGCTGGCAATCCTTCGCTCAACGGTGCGCCCATCGGGACCGATCCGGTGTCGCTCAAGAATGGGGACTTGATAGAGCTGGCGGGAACCCAGATGCAATTCGTGCAGCCCTGATCCGGCCCACCGCTTCGCAATCATGTCTGGCATGCCAGACGGTCCACTAGTGGGGTGACATGGGACTACTCTTGAGGCACTGGCCTCGCATCGCGGTCACTCTGTTACCCCTGATCTTTGCCCTGTTGCATGCCGTGGGGGTGTTGCGTCTGGGCGTGCTTGACCGGCTCGACAGCATTATTTACGACTCGCGCTTGCGGGCAACCATGCCCAAGACGCTGGACGACCGCATCGTCATTGTCGACATAGACGAAAAGAGCCTGGCCGAAGTCGGTCGCTGGCCCTGGGGCCGCAACCGCCTCGCCGAGTTGATGGACGAACTGTTCGAGCGCCAGAAGATTGCGCTCGTGGGGTTCGATGTGGTCTTTGCAGAAGCCGACGAAAGTTCGGGCCTGAAGCGGCTCAACGAGCTGGCGCAGAAGGAGTTGCGCGACCAGCCCGGGTTCGTTGACCGTCTGCGGCAACTGCAGCCCACACTGGACTACGACGCCATGTTTGCACGGTCGCTGGAAAAGCGGCCCGTGGTCCTCGGTTACTACCTCACCAGTGACCGTGACGGGCGCACTTCCGGCGTGCTTCCGGCGCCGGTCATGACCAAGGAGGCGCTGCAGGGGCGGCCGATAACCTTTACGACATGGAATGGATTTGGTGGCAACATTGAGCGGCTTGCCAAGGCGGCACCGATGGCGGGGCACTTCAATCCGATCGCCGAAGGCGACGGTGTTGTGCGCTCGCTTCCGCTTGTCGCCGAATACAAGGGACAGTATTACGAGTCCCTGTCGCTTGCCATGTTCCGCATGCTGGCCGGCTCGCCCACGGTCGCGCCAGGCTTCCCCAAAGAGCGTTTCCTGTCGCGCAGCTATCAGGGCCTGGTTGGCATCCAGCTGAAGCTTGGCAACAAGGTGCTGGAGATTCCGGTGGATGAGCGGGTCTCCTCTCTGGTGCCGTTTCGCGGCTTTGGCGGACCGAATGGTGGCTCCTTTCGTTATGTCTCTGCGGCAGACCTGTTGTCCAAGGCGATTCCGGCGGGGCAACTCAAGGACAAGATCATCCTGGTTGGCACCACCGCACCGGGATTGCAGGACTTGCGGGTGACGCCGGTGAGCGAGATTTACCCTGGCGTGGAGGCGCATGCCAACGTGATCTCGGGCCTGCTGGATGGAAAGGTGCTGGTCAAACCGGATTACGCCATCGGCTACGAAGTGCTGATGTTGCTGATCGCCGGCTTGCTGCTTTCCTTTGCGCTGCCGCTCGTGTCCGCCACCCGTGCCGTGATTTTGAGCGTCCTGGTGATGGGAGCGATTGCCAGCCTGAATTTCTGGATGTACCTGGGTTACGGTCTGGTCCTTCCACTGGCGGGTGCGATGGTGATGGCGCTTACGGCGTTTGCCCTGAACATGAGTTACGGGTATTTCGTCGAGAGCCGTTCCAAGCGTGCCTTGGCCGCCCTGTTCGGCACCTATGTGCCGCCCGAACTTGTAGACGAAATGGAAAAGGACCCTGGCAGCTACAGCATGGCGGCTACCAACCGGCTAATGACCGTGATGTTCTGCGACATGCGCGGCTTTACCAAGATGTCTGAAACGATGGAGCCGATCCAGCTGCAGGCGCTGCTTACCGGTGTTTTCAGCCGCTTGACCGGCATCATACGAGCCAACCGCGGAACCATCGACAAATACATGGGCGACTGTGTCATGGCATTCTGGGGCGCCCCGGTGGAAACCACCGAACACGCCCACCTTGCGGTCAAGTCGGCCATGGAAATGGCCAATGACGTACGCGCCATCAATGAAGATCACCGCGCCAGGGGATTGCCGGAAATCGGGATCGGCATCGGCCTCAATACCGGGAATATGTGTGTGGGTGACATGGGCTCCAATATCCGCAAGGCCTATACCGTGATCGGTGACGCCGTGAATCTGGGGTCGCGGCTGGAAGGACTTTCCAAGGTGTATGGCGTGGACATTGTGGTGAGCGAGTCTGCCCGCAAGTTGGCGCCAGATTTTGGCTGGCAGGAGCTGGACAAGGTTCGCGTCAAGGGAAAAGAGCAGGCAGTTGCCATTTTCTGGCCCGTTGCGCCAGCCAACCGGATTGGTGCTGATACCGAGTCCGAATTGAAAACCTGGGCGACGTTTCTGCGTGCGTACCGCGCGCAGGATTGGGATCAATGCGACTTGCTGATGCTCAATCTGTTGCGGATGAATGCGAAAAAGTACCTGTACCATCTTTATTCGGATCGTGTAACCTCCATGCGGCTGCTTCCGTTCGATCTCGAATGGGATGGCGCGACGAACTTCGAAACGAAATAAGGGGCCACCATGAAGGTGCGTGTGTTGGGGTGCTCTGGCGCAATTGCCAAAGACTGCCGAACCACGTCCTTTTTGATCGATGGCGACATCCTGATCGACGCAGGGACGGGTGTCGGCGATCTGACGCTGGAAGAGATGCGGCAGATTGACCACGTATTTCTTACGCATTCGCATCTGGACCATGTGGCCGCATTGCCGCTGATGGTTGACGCGGTGGCAGCGCGTCGCCAAAAGCCACTGCAGATTCATGCGCTGCCAGGCACGATCTCCGCCTTGCGTGCGCATATTTTCAATGACGTGATCTGGCCCGATTTCAGCCGGATCCCGACTCCCGAGGCGCCGTTCATCAGTTTCCACGAAATCCAGACCGGCGAAACATTGCAAATCAATCGCAAGCTGCTGGAAGTCCTGCCGGCGGTTCATACCGTCCCGGCCGTGGGTTACGCCATTACGGCGGGCACCGGCTGCTGGGTGTTTTCCGGGGACACGGAGCGAAATCCGGCATTCTGGGCCCGTGTAAATCAGCTGAACGTCGCGATGCTGGTCATCGAAACAGCGTTCAGCAACCGCGAGAAGGAACTTGCCAAGATCAGTCTGCACCTGTCGCCCGTTGTGCTGGCGCAGGAACTCGATTGCATAGCCAAGGATCAGAACTACCCCATCTACATCACGCACACGAAACCGGCCGAGACGGACTTGATCATGGCTGAAATCCAGAAGTTTGATCAGACCTCGATCTCCGGGCCGAACGTGACCCACGACATCCGCTGGTTGCGCGCTGGCCAGGAGTTTGAGTTATGAGTGCAGTTCTCAAACCACCCGCCCCGGAACCGCGCAACTCCGAGCAGGCTTTTTTCGACAATCAGAAGCTGCCACCCGAAAAGCGTGGCATCACCTTCGAGGCGCTGTTCTACAAGCAATTGCATAACGTCACGGCACGTATCCACGATACGGAAAACCTCGAGCAGATCATGCTGGAGGCAAGCCAGGATATCTGCAAGCTGCTCAACGCCGACCGCCTGACCTTGTACGCGGTCAACGAAGACCGTACGGCCATCGTCTCCAAGGTCAAGACCGGGCTCAACAGCAGCCGTGATCTCAAATTGCCCATTTCGCCGCAAAGCCTGGCCGGGTACGCTGCTTTCAGCCGTCAACAGTTGAACCTGCCCGATGTCTACGACGAAGAGGCGCTCAAGCAAATCCACCCCGCGCTGACCTTCCTGAAGGAGGTAGACAAGCGCTCCGGGTATCGCACGCGCCAGATGTTGGTTGCACCGATACTGGATGGTGAAATTCTGCATGGCGTGCTGCAGATCATCAACAACAAGAGCGACCAGCCGTTTGGAACGCTCGAGGTGGAGGGCGTTGCCCAACTGTGCAAGACGCTGGCCACCGCCATCCGGCAACGGATGCAACGCGCCAAGGAAGCCTCCAAGCGCAAGTCGACCAAGTTCGACGGCCTGATTGCCGATGGCCTGATATCCGAGGCGGAGCTGGAAAAGGCGCTGGCGGATGCGCGCACTGAAAGCAAGCCGATCGAACACGTGCTGATGGGCAGCTTCAAGATCAAGCCTTCCCAGATCGGCCCGTCATTTGCCAAATTCTTTGGCGTGCCGTATGAGCCTTTCAGCGCCGGGCGCATCCGCTCAGAGATGTTGCATGGCCCGCTCAAGCGCGAATTTCTCGTCGAGCAGGGCTGGATACCGCTGGAGGAGTCCCCTGAAGGTCTGGTGGTGATGTGTGCGGACCCAGAAGCTGTTCGGGGCGCCCGCGTCGTCCCCCAGGTATTCCCGCGCATCACCAAGTTTGCCTACCGGGTCACCACGCTGACCGAATTCGAGGAAACCCTCGCGCAACTGTACGGCGCGGGCGCTGAAGGTGGCTCGATCGACCAGTTGCTCGCCGACATGGACGGCGGCCCGATCGACGACGGCTCGAACGATGATTCGCTGGAGTCCGCTGCCGCCGACAACGAACTGGTCAAGTTCGTCAACAAGGTCATCATCGACGCTTACAACCAGAAGGTGTCGGACATCCACATAGAGCCGATGCCCGGCAAGTTCAAGACCGGCATACGGTTCCGAATCGACGGCAGCCTGACACCCTACATCGAGGTCCCGGCGCATTTTCGCCAGGCCATGGTCACGCGACTGAAGATCATGTGTGACCTCGACATCTCGGAGCGGCGCAAACCGCAGGACGGGAAGATCAAGTTCAAGAAATACGGCCCGCTCGATATCGAGTTGCGGGTCGCCACCATCCCCACCGCGGGGGGCGTGGAAGACGTGGTCATGCGGATTCTGGCGGCAGGCGAACCGATTCCGCTGGAGAAACTCGGGCTTACGCCGCATAACAAGGACAGGCTGGAGAAGACCGTCAGCAAGCCGTATGGTCTGTTCTACGTCTGCGGGCCCACCGGCTCGGGCAAGACGACCACCCTGCACTCCATTCTCAAGTTTCTGAATACGCCTGACACCAAGATCTGGACGGCGGAGGACCCGGTTGAAATTACCCAGAAAGGGCTGCGCCAGGTCCAGATCAACAAGAAGGCGGGAATCGACTTCGCCCTGGTGATGCGGGCTTTCCTGCGCGCCGACCCTGACATCATCATGGTGGGCGAATCGCGCGACAAGGAAACCGTGTCGATGGGGGTGGAAGCCTCCTTGACGGGCCACCTGGTGTTCTCCACCTTGCACACGAATTCCGCGCCCGAGTCCATCACGCGCCTGATGGACATGGGCATGGACCCGTTCAACTTTGCCGACGCACTGCTGGGCATTCTGGCGCAGCGGCTGGCCAAGAAGCTGTGTGACTGCAAGGAGTCATACGTACCTGATGCGGAGGAGTTGCGGCTGTTCGCAGCCGAATATGCGGAGGAACTGCGCCACTCCAAGGCCTGGAAGGCGGACTATGCCGCCGAGAGCGCCAAGATGGTGGAAAGTTGGGTCAAGACCTACGGCAAGGAAGGCGAAATTCGGCTCTACCGGGCGGTCGGCTGCGACAAGTGTGGCAAGTCCGGCTACAAGGGACGAATAGGCCTGCACGAATTGCTCGTGGCGGATGATCCGGTCAAGAAGCTGATTCAGGAGCGCGCGCGGGTGGCCGAGCTGTTCGCGCAGTCAGTCGAAGGCGGCATGCGTACCTTGAAGATGGACGGCATGGAGAAGGTCATGATGGGCCTGACCGACATCAAAATGGTCAGGCAGGTCTGCATCAAGTGACATTTTTGACGTGACATTAACGTCACGTACTCGCCAAGGTCTGTCGCCCGATGCGCATATCGCGGACAAACCGGGTGCTTATTGCGCCCCGACGGCTTCAAATCCCCTGATTGCGGCTTTGGCATGGAATCTGCTGATATCCCGGTGCCCAGTCCTATTTTTTGTTTCTACCCCAAGGAGTTTCCGATGAAGCGTTCGTTGCAAAAAGGCTTTACCCTGATCGAGTTGATGATCGTGGTGGCCATCATTGGTATTTTGGCTGCTGTCGCCTTGCCCGCGTACCAGGATTACACGGTCCGTGCCAAGGTGTCGGAAGTGATTCTGGCGGCTTCGTCGGCCAAGACGGCCATCTCTGAAGCAGCCCAGGTTGGTGGTGGCGTGATGCCCGCCAGCATGACCATCGATACCCAGGCTTCCAAGTATGTGGCGAGTGTGGCGTATGCGGTCGGCCCAACCGCGTCAACTGGCGTCATCACCGTGACCACGACGGCATCTGACAACAACATCAATGGCGTGACGGTCACCATGACGGGTACCGTCGCCGGGACCGGCCAGGTAAGCTGGGTGTGCGCACCTGGCACGATGAATCCGAAGTACCTGCCATCCAGCTGCAAGTAATTTGACTTCCCAGGGTTTCAGCACCCTCGAAAAAGCCCCCAGCCGGGGGCTTTTTCACGTGGGCACG
>JANNDB010000084.1:0-5948 GCA_031387285.1 Betaproteobacteria bacterium
AAGATACCGGTCACGATCTGGATCACCAGAACCAGCATGGCCAGCGAGCCGAAGATGTACCAGAAGTTGAAGTTCTTGGGCGCGTAATATTCGCCCATGTGTTCGTTGTAGAGCTTGCTCAGCGGGAACCGGTTGTCGACCCAGTTCAGCAACTTGGCACCGACGGGTGCGTTGGGGGAAATTTCTTTCATCTCAGCCATGATGTGCTCCGATACGGCGTTTCGTCATGTGCTCAGGCTTTCTTGTCTTCACCAATCAGCAGCCGACTGTCTGACAGGTACATGTGGGGAGGAACTTCCAGATTGTCCGGGGCAGGCTTGTTCTTGTAGACACGGCCGGCCAGATCGAAAGTGGAGCCGTGACAGGGGCAGAAAAAACCGCCCTTCCAGTCATCTGGCAAGGACGGCTGCGGGCCGGCCTGGAATTTTTCCGAGGGAGAGCAGCCCAGGTGGGTGCAGATGCCCACCACGACCAGGTACTCCGGCTTGATGGAGCGCCCTTCGTTGCGGGCATATTCCGGTGTCAGCTCATCCGGCTTGCGCTGCGACTTGGGGTCGGCGAGCAGGCCATCCAGCGACGGCAGTGCCGACAGCTGCTCCGGTGTACGTCGCACGATCCACACCGGCTTGCCACGCCATTCCACCGTCATCTTCTCGCCCGGCTTGAGCGCCGATACATCGGCTTCGACCGCGGCCCCAGCGGCCTTGGCACGCTCGGAGGGCTGGAAACTGCTGACAAACGGGACGGCGGTGAAGGCGCCGCCGACAGCACCGACGCAACTGGACGCGATGATCCACGTCCTTTTGCTGGTGTCGACTGGGGTGTCACTCATGGGAATCCTCAATGAAAACATCATGCTCTAAGGCAACTTGGGATTGTAGCTGACGGACTTTGCGCAACCGCCCCAAGCCGTCCGAAGCCGCACGCGATCAGCGCCAGCGCAGTCCGGCAGCTGGTCGATTGTTTACGTTCAGGCGACCGGAACCTGTAGATAATGCGTCCCACTGCGGCGTATCCAACTCGCAGCACCCCAAAACAATGGAGAACAGGTCATGAGCATGATGTCGGAATTCAAGGAATTTGCTGTCAAAGGCAACGTAATGGACCTCGCAGTCGGTGTGATCATCGGCGCGGCGTTCGGCAAGATCGTCGACTCCGTCGTAGGCGATCTCATCATGCCGATCGTGGGCGCGATTTTTGGCAATATCGACTTCTCGAACATGTTTGTCGTGCTGGGCAAGGTGCCGGCCGGCACTGCCATGGTTCTGGCAGACCTGAAAAAGGCCGGTGTTCCCGTGCTGGCCTATGGCAACTTCATCACCATCCTCGTGAACTTTGTCATTCTGGCGTTCATCATCTTCATGATGGTCAAGCAGATGAACCGCATCAAGAAGGAAACGCCGGCGCCAGCACCCGCACCTGCGGCGACGCCGGAAGACGTCCTGCTGTTGCGCCAGATCCGCGACAGCCTGAAAAAGTAGTCTGCAACCGCAAACCCGGCATCAAGCCGGGTTATGGATGTCGATGAACTGGTGCTCCAGCCCCAGTTGACGGGCCACGTGGGCCGCCACTGCTGGAGCGCCGTACCGTTCTGTCGCATGGTGCCCACACGCCAGAAAAGCCACCCCCGTTTCGCGCGCGTAGTGGGCCTGGGGCTCGGAGATTTCCCCGGTAATGAACGCGTCGGCACCGGCCGCAATCGCTGCCTCGAAGTAGTCCTGGGCGCCGCCCGTGCACCACGCCAGACGATGGATGGGCTTGGCCGCACCCGGGACGAGCAACACCTTCCGGCCCAGTGCGGCTTCCACATGGGAGGCGAGTACGGCTGCGTCGGCGAACGCGCTGCCATCGGTCCGTGTTCCCAAAAAGCCCAGTTCCTGGTCGCCGAATCGCCCGGTCGCAAGCAAGCCCAGCACACGTGCAAGCTGTGCGTTGTTGCCAAGGTCGGGGTGCGCGTCAAGCGGCAGGTGATAGGCAATCAGGTTGATGTCATGCGCCAGCAGGCGTGCCAGACGCTGCTTCATCCAGCCGGTCACGCGCCCATCCTGCGAGCGCCAGAACAGCCCATGGTGCACCAGCAGCGTATCGGCACCCGCTGCGATGGCGGCATCGATGAATTCGAGGCTGGCCGTAACGCCAGAAACAATGCGCCGCACCGCCATGCGGCCTTCGACTTGCAGTCCGTTCGGTCCGTAGTCGCGAAACCGCTCGGGCAACAGCAGCGCATCCAGCGTCCGGACCAGTTCGGTTCTATCTGTCATGGTGCACGCTCCACTTCCAAAGTGCTATCGCAGCCCTTCGACGCTGCTATCCAGCGTGGCGCGGTCCGCGCCAGGAGCGGCGCCAGCGCCGGCACACCCCAGCGCAGGAATGCCGGAAGCGCGTTCTGCAGTACAAGGCCCGGGCGGTCCATGGCGCCACACCGGTATGCAGAAATGGGAGCGCTCCAATACAGCGCCGCGCAGCTGCCATGGCGTCGGCGCGACAGCAGCACCCCAAGCGGACAAGGCTCATGCAGACAACACACCCCACAACCATTGCACGCAGCGCCGAATGCCGGTTTGACCGGTGCCTCGCGCTCGACAAAGATAGTGATTGTGGATGTGGCCATGACGCTGCCGGGCGCTGGGGCGCGCCGTGGTTGCAAGCATATACGAGCAGCGATGCGGCCCCTGCGGACAGCGTCAAAGCTTGGACGCGCTGGCTTCGCCACCCTACAATTTGCCGGATGAATCGACTCTGGCTGCTATTTGCGCAAACCGTAACGGTGTTGCTGGCGGCCTACTTTGTGGTGGCGACCCTCAAGCCCCAGTGGTTGGGCCGTACCCAACTATCCAGCCCGGTTGGCGCGCTGGTGGAAGGAACGTCCACGGCAAGCGGGTCCGTTCCCGCGGGCAGCTTCCGGCTCGCTGCGCAGAAGGCCTCGTCCGCCGTGGTCAGTATCAATACCAGCAAGGCTGCACGCAGGCCGCCAGCGGGAAGCGAGCCCTGGTTTCGCTACTTCTTCGGTGACCAGGGCACGCAAGCGCAGGCCGGGCTCGGCAGTGGCGTGATCGTCAGCATGGAAGGCCTGGTGCTGACCAACAACCATGTGGTGGAAGGTGCCGACGAGATCGAAGTCATTCTCAACGACGGGCGACGCGCAGTTGCCAAAGTCGTCGGCACCGACCCTGAGACCGACCTCGCCGTGCTGAAAATTTCCATTGACCGGCTGCCGGTGATCGTCATGGGCAACTCCGACAGCCTGCAGGTGGGCGACCAGGTGCTCGCCATAGGCAACCCGTTCGGAGTCGGGCAAACCGTCACCGGCGGCATCGTGAGCGCGTTGGGCCGCAACCAGCTCGGAATCAATACATTCGAGAACTTCATCCAGACCGACGCCGCCATCAATCCTGGCAATTCCGGCGGCGCGCTTGTCGACACCAGCGGGCAACTGCTGGGCATCAACACTGCCATCTATTCCCGCACCGGAGGCAGCCTGGGCATAGGCTTTGCCATTCCGGTATCCACCGCGCGCCTTGTCATGGAGGGGCTGGTGCGTGATGGGCAAGTGACGCGCGGCTGGATCGGCGTGGAGCCCAATGAAATGTCACCCGAGCTTGCCGAAACCTTTGGTGTCAAGGCCAAACAGGGCGTCATCATCACCGGCGTGCTGCAAAACGCGCCCGCGGCGCAGGCCGGCATCCGCCCGGGCGATGTGATCACTGCGGTTGGCGAGCGGCCTGTTGCCAATGTGGCCGAACTTTTATCGAGCGTTGCCGGCCTCAAGCCAGGAACTGAAGCACGCTTTCGCGTTCAGCGCCAGGACCAGCAACTTGACATCAATGTGATACCGGGCGTGCGCCCCAAGCCGCGCAAGCCCGGCCCCTGAGCACAAAGGCGCGGCGATCAGGGTTTGGCAGCCTCGGTGGATTCTTCGGCCGGTGCCTGGGTGTGCTTGATGAACAGCCGTGCCGCCCAGATGCCCCCTTCGTACAGCAGGCACATGGGAATGGCCAGCGCGAGCTGCGACACCACATCCGGCGGCGTCAAAACGGCGGCGATCACAAACGACAGAACAATGAAGTAGCCCCGGAACTCCTTCAATTGCACGATGGTGACGATGTTGAGCCGCGCCAGCAGCACCACCACGATAGGCACCTGAAACGCCACGCCAAAAGCCAGGTAGAGACCCAGAATGGCTTCGACATACGAAGCAATATCCGGCGTCGCCGCGACACTTTCGGGTGTGACCGCCTGTATGAACGTGAACATCTTGTCCAGCACAAAAAACTGGACGAACGCGATGCCGACATAGGCCAGCAGACTGCCGACAAAAATCAGCGGCAGCGCAAATTTCTTCTCGTGGCCATACAGCCCCGGCGCGACAAATGCCCAGGCCTGGTACATCAACCAGGGCAACGCCAACAACACGCCCGCCATCATGAGTACCTTCAAGGGTACGAAGAACGGGGAGAAGACGCCAACTGCGATCAACTTGGCACCAGGCGGCATGTGGGCGCGGATAGGCGCTGCAATCAGATCGATCAGTCCACTGGGAGAAGGCCAGACAGCCAGCAGCACCATGGCGACCACCAGGCCTATCAGGCTGTAAATCAAACGGTCGCGCAACTCCATCAGGTGTTGCACGAACGGTTGTTCGGTACCGGCGAGTTCGTCTTCTTTTTTCTGGGGGTCTGTCATAGTGTCACGAGGGGCCGCAAGTCACGCAGTTGGCGCCGGATCGGCGCCCGTCACGGGCGATGCAATCACGCAGACTTCTGGGGCCGGAATCTGGCCACGCGGGCTGCGCCCGACAAGGCGCGGGTGCGCACGCCTGCACGGGCCTTGTACCAGTTCGGGGTAGCGCCCTGCTTCAGGCGCCAGTGCTTCTTCGGATGCCGATAGACAGGATAAGACTGCGCTTCTGCCACCAGACCGGTGATCTGCGAGTTGTCGGTCATGCTGGTAGCGTCGGCCCAGGACTTCTCGAAATCGGCGGTCCCGGACTGGATCGTGTTCTCGATGTCCTTGGCAGCACCCGCCACCGAATCCTTCATTTTCTTGAGTTCGTCCAGTTCCATCGAGCGGCTGACCTCGGCCTTGACGTCGGAAACGTAGCGCTGCGCCTTTCCCAGCAAGGTGCCCACCGTACGCGCCACCCGGGGGAGCTTCTCCGGGCCGATGACGATCAGCGCGACCGCGCCGATCAGCGCCATCTTGGAAATGCCCAGGTCAATCACGGTAGGCCCGGCGCGCGGTTCAGGACTTCTGACGCGCTTCGACGTCGATGGTCGTCTTGTTGTCGGGCGCCGCTGCCGCACCAGTGACCTGCGCGGCAGGTGCCGCCGTCTTGTCGTCGGCGGCGCTGGTGGAGCCATCCTTCATGCCATCCTTGAAACCCTTGACGGCTCCGCCGAGATCACCCCCCATGTTCTTGAGCTTCTTGGTACCAAAAACCATCACCACGATCAGCAGCACGATCAGCCAGTGCCAAATTGAGAATGAACCCATACGTCTCTCCTAGCAAATAGCCACAATTTTAGTCGCGCAACGCACCAGCAATGCCGGATCCGCCATCAACCGCGTAGCCAGGGCCTCGGTCCGCCCATGACATGCACATGCAGATGGTGGACTTCCTGCCCGCCTTCCGCGCCAGTATTGCTCACAATGCGAAAGCCCCCTTCGGGGTAGGGCCGGCACCCCTCCTGCAGTGCGAGCCGGGGAGCCAGGGTCATCATGTGACCCATCAACCCGGCGTGCTCCGCGCCGAGATGGGCAAAGGACGGTATGTGGATTTTCGGGACCAGCAGAAAGTGAACCGGCGCCCATGGGTGAATATCGTGAAAGGCGAAAACCGTGTCGTCTTCATGGACCTTCCTGGACGCAATCTTGCCCTGGACGATTTTGCAGAAGAGACAGTTCGGATCATGCGACATCCTAGGCTCCAACGGCGCGATTTCCGTTCA
>JANNDB010000159.1:0-2045 GCA_031387285.1 Betaproteobacteria bacterium
TGAGCCATGAACTGCGCACGCCCGAGAGGAAGTCCGACTTGGCACGGTTGGCAGCGTGCGCATTTGAACTCGCACTCTCCAGTTCGCTGTTCCTTGCCTGCAGCAACTTGCCCAGACGAGCCCTTTCGGTGACGTCGTGCAGTACGCTTTGAATGGCCGGCGCTCCATCGAAGACAGTGCGTATGCTCTGGACTTCGACGTCGATGGGCGTGCCATCCAGCCTGTGCAAAACCATTTCGGCCATCGGTGTCGCGACCTTGTCGTGGGTCATGGCTTGCATGCGCGCCTGTACGACAGGATGGAAATCCGGGTGGACCCGTTCCAACACCCGCCTGCCGATCAGCTCCCGCGCATGGGTGGTGCCAAACAGCTTGAGGGCCGCGGTATTCGCGTATGTGAAGTTCCCGTTGCGCGAAACGGCGACCGCTTCGGGCGACCATTCCACCATGGCGCGGTAACGGGCCTCCCGTTCCTCCATCGCCGCCTGCATCAGCTTGCGCTCGCCGATGTCGGTCATCACGACGCGCATCACGGGTTCGTTGTCGGGGCCGGGCGCGGCGCTGACCGCCAGTTGCACCCAGAACGGCGTGCCGTTACTGTTCACCATGCGCAGCTCGCAGGCCTGCGCGTCACCGGTCGCGATGAGCTGTTTGCGGCACAGGTAATAAATATCCTGGTCCGCCTTGAAGATGACCCCGCTGATCGGCTGCTTTGCCAGCGCAGCCCGGGACAGACCCAGCAAGCTTGCGGCAGCGAGGTTGGCCTGCAGGATCAGCCCGTGCTCGCTGACGCTGCAATAACCCACCGGCGCCAGATCGTAGAGGTCGAAATAGCGCATTCGCGCCGCCTCCAGCTCCACCTGCGTCCGGCGCAGCTCCTCATTCTGCATCTCCAGCTCGATCTGGTGCACTTGCAGTTCGTGCAGCATCAGCCGTGTGGCTTCGGGCGTCAACGTCTCACTGTTTTCGCGCGAAAGGGCAGCCGTCTTCAGGGCCAGCTTTTCGGCCTCCCGACGCAGCTTTGCGGCCGTCCACACCGGGCCTGATCGAATGGCGCCGGCCTTGGGTGCGCCGTCGTCCGGGCGCTTAGTCATCCGCTCCACCTGGCGCTTCCGTCGCTTGACCAGGCCCCGATGCCCTGGCCCTTTCCGTGGTGGCGATCGCATACACCTGCCCGGTCTCCTTGACCAAGGCCGTGGAGGTCATCGAAACTTCGACAACCGCACCATCCTTGGTGATCCTGCGTGTGCGGTAGGGCTTCAGAACTTCTTCCTGGCTCAGCTGGTGAACCTTGACCAGCTCGTTCTCGCGCAGGTCCCGCGGGATCCGGTCGCGCACATTCATGGTCAGAGCCTCGGCTTCGCTCCAGCCATACATCCTGATCGCGCCCGGGTTCCAGGCCAGGATGCGGCCATCCAGGTCCTGCACCGTGATGGCATCGTGCGCATCGTGCACCACCACGGCAAGGCGAAGCAGCTCATTGGCTTTGCGCAGCGCGTCGCGCGTTCGCACGATCTCCGTGATGTCGATAAAGGTGATGACCGCGCCCTCGATCACGTTGTCCAGGGTACGGTAGGGCTGGATTCGCATCTTGTACCAGGCGCCCTCGGTCGTTTGCACGTCCACGTCCTTGGGAACCAGCGTGGCCAGCACCCCTTTCGCGTCCGCGACCAGGCCGTTGTAATTCACCAGGTTGGTGACGGTATGGGCCACCGGACGGCCGGTATCGCCCGGAATCAGGTTGATGATTTGGGTCGCGGCGGGCGTGAAACGCAGGATGCGCAGCTGGTGGTCTACAAAAACCGTGCCTATTCCGGTGCTGGACATCAGGTTGTTCATGTCATTGCTGGTGCGCGACAGATCGGCCACCTTCGCCTGCAGTTCCGCGTTGACGGTGGACAGCTCCTCGTTGATCGACTGCATTTCCTCCTTGGATGTTTCCAGCTCCTCGTTGGTGGACTGCAGCTCTTCGTTGACCGACTGCATTTCTTCATTCGACGACTTGAGTTCTTCGTTGGACGTCTCCAGCTCCTCGTTGGCGGCCTG
>JANNDB010000190.1:0-2435 GCA_031387285.1 Betaproteobacteria bacterium
GCGCGCGATGCGCCGCGCTCGACGGTGGAAGCGGGGAGCAGCAGCAGCCGGCTTTTTTGTACTTCGACGCCTTCCTTCCGGGCAATTGATGCCGTTGAAACAAGAATGAAAAGTAAAAGCCAGGACTTCACAGGGAATCGAAATGCGCCGCCATTTTACTCCGCGTGCCTTCATCCGGCAGCGGTCTTCGCTGGCCCTGCTGGCCCGGATCCAGACCATGCCTCTGGAGCGTCAGATCATGTCAACGATCACCCTGGCTGTGAACTCAACCAAGCAACCCCGGCTTGGAAAGAAGGTCCCGCAGCTTCGGCTTGGGGCTGACGGGTTGGTCCAGCGTCGCGTGAAACTCCCGCCATTTCTCAGGCGTCAGTTCAAAGCGGGTCCGATCTGCCAGAGTCTGATTAGCGGCGACGATGCCCGCATCCGGCAAGAACTCGCTCACGTTCTCGTGCGACACGCGCGCAGCTTCCTGCAGCAGTTGCTTGATGGGCGCACTGGCGCGGACATCGATGCGCTCGGATTTGGAATGCTTTGCTGTGGTCATGGAGGGGCTTCCTGGCAGTCTGCGCTGATGGCAAGGTCCTGTCATTTTGGCTGAGCAGGGGCGGCACACTTCTGCGGGGCGTCCGGCTTACGCACGCAGGCTGGGGCCACGATGTGGGTCTGTGGCGTTTTGCACCACGGAGCTCGTGAAATCGCGGATTATTCTGACTGCGATCGAATTGACGAGGATGCAGGGACAACAGTCGGCTTGCCTGAGCCAGAGATATCAGTATGATGCACTTTAAATCGATCCTTTAAATATTAATCCTCGTTTTTTCGATCATGAAAGTTAGCCAGTCTGCCGTTCTCTCCGCGCGCCACTTGGAGCAGTGCGCCCGGCTCGGTGGGCTTTTGGCGCGTCTGCGCATTGCTCGAAAGGTCAAGCAGACCGATGCCGCGTTGCGCTCGGGCCTGTCGCGCAACACGGTCTATCGACTGGAGAAGGGCGACCCCGGCCTCGCCCTTGGACAGGTCCTGCGCTATCTGGAGGCCATCGCACCAGGAAGCACCCTGCTGGACTTGCTGTCCGAGAAGGATCCGGCGCTGCTGGCGCTCGACGCACGAGAGAAGACCCGGCGGGTGCGTGACATGACCGCGTCAGAACTCAAGGAACTCGACTTCTGACGAGACACCCACCATGGCCGCCAAAGAACTCAAGCTGATGGTCTTCGCGCATTTGGCAGCGGACTGGGCGCCATGCGGTCAGTTGCTGATGACCGAGGAGGGACCCAACGTCCTCGCGTCCAGCTTTGCCTATGGCTTGAACTACATCCGTCGCCCCGATGCTCTGGAGGTCGACCCCGTCAGCCTGAGCCTGCGCGATCGCGCACAGATGTCGGGCAAGCGGCTGCTGCCGGCCGATGGCCTGCCCCTCTTCGGCGGCATCCGCGACGCGGCGCCTGACTCCTGGGGGCGGCGCGTGATCGAGGCCAAGCTCCGGGTTCCGGTTAATAGCCTGCCCGAATCGCAGTACCTCCTGCACGCGGGCAGCGACCGTGTTGGTGCGCTCGACATCCGTGAAAGCATCAACGACGGACCTGCACAAGGCACGAGCGGCTCGCACACTTTGCAGCACCTGATGGAGGCGGCCGATCGCATTGAAGAAGGCCTGCCCATACCTGCCCATCTGGAGGCCATCTTCGTGGACGGTACAGCACTCGGCGGTGCCAGGCCCAAGGCTTCCGTGCGCGACGAGCACGGCGTCTTGTGGCTTGCCAAGTTCTCCAGCCGCAAGGATGCCTTCGACATCCCGGCGATCGAAT
Source organism: Betaproteobacteria bacterium (assembly GCA_031387285.1). Lineage (GTDB taxonomy): Bacteria > Pseudomonadota > Gammaproteobacteria > Burkholderiales > Burkholderiaceae_C > CAISIP01. The sequence goes on from JANNDB010000190.1 coordinate 1,806, forward strand.
GCGCCGCGTTGCGAATGGCAGCCGCGGCGGGGCTCACGGTGCCGCCGGTGGAGCTGCGTACGATGGGCAAACGCCGGGTCATGCTCATTCGGCGTTTCGACCGTTATTGGGCCTTGCCTGGCCAAGAACATGACGCCGCGGGCGACTTGCTGGTTACGCAGCCGGCCAACGGTCGGACCGAGCACCGTCTGGGGTTCGTCAGCGGCCTCACACTCCTGGGCTGCGACGAGACCGAGTCGCGAACCAAGGCCTATGCCGATCTTGCACAGGCCGTGCGCAAGCATTGCCATACGAGTGTCATCCGTGCGGACAACGCGGAACTTTTCAGTCGCATGGTCTACAACGTCATGGTCAGCAACGATGACGACCATTTGCGTAACCACGGATTCGTCTGGGAGCCGCGCCTGGCTGGCTGGCGCTTGAGCCCGCTCTATGACGTCCTGCCGCGTGCGAGCCACGCCACAGAGCGTTTCCTGCATCTGGGCGTCGGTCCGCTGGGGCGCCTGGCCACGCTTGACAACGCACTGGAGGCGCACGAGATGTTCACGCTGTCGCGTGCCAGAGCCTGCGAGATGATTTCCGATATCTGGCGCGTCGCGCGCGAGTGGCGTGTCTACTTCGAGGATTTTG
>JANNDB010000213.1:0-2043 GCA_031387285.1 Betaproteobacteria bacterium
TTCCAGGCCCCAGTTGGGGATGCCACGGTCGCGTTTGATCGCCTTCATGACCAGGTGCCCCAGTGAACCGGCCACGCAGGCAACAAAAGACAGGGCGAAAGCCTGCCCCGGTGCAAACGGTGTGATGCCCGCCAGCAGCGCGCCCAGCAGGCTGCCTGCCAGCACGCCCAGCCACCAACTCGGCCAGTTGAAGCTGCTGCTGATGGCCGGCGCGGCTGGCGAGCGGCGCAGGCGGCGCGCCGCAAAGTATTGCGCCACCATGCAGAACTGCACCACCAGCACCAGGAAGATCACAAGGAACGCGTTCTTGCTGTCGTACTTCGGGAAATCCAGAAGCAACAGCGCTGGCACGTGGCTCATGCCGTAGATGCAGACCATGATGCCCCACTGCAGCTTGGCGTTGCGCTCCAGGAACCGCTGCGGATCGTTCGCAAGCGCGCTCACCACCGGTATGGCCAGGAATACGTAGACCGGGATGAACACGGTGAACAGATCGAAGTGTTCGGTGCCCACCAGCACGTACTGCAGCGGCAGGATCACGAAGAAAGCCAGCACCAGGCTGCGATGGTCGCCGCGGCGCGTGGGCGAGAGCGTGATGAACTCGCGCAGGGCAAAAAACGACACCAGCGCAAACAGTACGGTCGCCACCGTGTCACCGGACAACCAGCCGATCCAGAACACGATCGCCATGGCCCAGCTGCTGCGCAAGACACCATCAGCACGCGCCAGCAACTGGCGCCGCGCGTCGCCCGCCGCGTTCGCCGGGTATTCGCGGACGGTCAACGCAAATACCACGATCCCCGCAATCGCCAGGCAACCAAACACGATCAGGAACATCGCTCCCACCTGCTGGGTCGCGCTCATGTTCTTGAGGAACTGGTTCATGGCTGGCCTACCAGTCGCGCAGCGCCATGACTGCGGCGCGGGCACGCGCCAGAAACGCGCGGCGCTCCTCGCCTGGCTCCAGCCGCACGGGCACACCAAAGGTCACGGAACACAGGACCGGTACCGGCACCACCTCGCCCTTGGGCATGACGCGTTGCACGTTGTTGATCCAGGTCGGCACCAGCACCACCGCCGGAAAGCGCACCGCAAGGTTGTACAGCCCGGCCTTGAACGCCTGCGGCTCCTCGGCGTGGCCACGTGTACCCTCGGGAAACAGGATAACCGAGTCACCCCGCTCCAGCGCCTCCACCAGGGGTTCGAGTGGATCCTCACCCGAGCTGCGATCACGCGAGACGTAAATGGCGTTGAAGACATGCGTCGTGATCCACTCGCGAAAGGCCGTCTTGGTCCAGTAGTCGCGGGCGGCAATGGGGCGCGTCAGGCCACGCAGGTCGCGCGGCAACGCCGCCCAGATCAGCAACAGGTCGGCGTGGCTCTGGTGGTTGGCGAAATAGATGCGTTGCTCGGCCTTGGGCGGGCAGCCCACCCAGCGCGCCTGCGAGCCGGTCAGTACGCGGATCAATCCCAGAAAGAACAGACCCATCAACTTCGCGAGCATGAGGCGATGATAGCGACGCGTGGCGCGCCGGCTCAGCCCCTCAGGGCAAACGCGCGTCCGCCATGCGTGCCACGATGGTGTCGGCGCGTGAGGCCAGATAACCCGAGGCGGGAAGTTTCTCGAAGTAGCGCGGACGCGGCAACATGACCGCCAGCCGTGCGGCCTCGGCCGGGCCGAGTCGGGCCGCACTCTTGCGGTAGTAGTGCTGCGCGGCCGCCTCGGCGCCAAAAACGCCTTCCCCCCACTCGACACTGTTGAGGTAGATCTCGAGAATGCGCCGCTTGTCGAGCATGAGCTCGAGCGCGGTCGCGATCACCAGTTCCTGGCCTTTGCGCAGCAGCGTGCGCTCGCCCGAGAGCAGCAGGTTCTTGGCCAGCTGCTGCGTGATAGTGGAGCCGCCGCGCAGTCGCGCCGGCCTGGCGTTGCGGCCGCTCGCGGCGCGCCGCGCGGCGATCTCCCCGGCCTTCATGTTGCGCTGGCGCGCCTTGTCGATGGCTTCCCACTCCACGCCCTGGTGATAGATGAAGTCGGCGTCCTCG
>JANNDB010000217.1:0-7301 GCA_031387285.1 Betaproteobacteria bacterium
GTCCAGGCCATTTGACCAGGCCGCCCTGCCGCCCGCTGTCCAGGTACCCGCTGGCAACAGGGTTTTCATGGAAACCGTGGGTGTCGGGCAGATCACCTACGAATGTCGCGTCAAGGCGGGTGCTGCCGGCGAGTTCGAGTGGTTCTTTGTGGGCCCCGACGCGCGCCTGATGGGTCGCGATGGCAAGGCGATCGGTCGCTATTTCGGGCCACCGGCAACCTGGGAAGGTCAGGATGGCGTGAGGGTCACGGCCACCCAGGTCGCAGTGGCGCCCTCCGTGCCGGGCAGCATTGCACTGCAACTGGTCAAGGCAAATCCGGCCAGCGGCGTGGGGCGGGTCAGCGGGACCACCTATATACAACGCGTGGCCACAAAAGGCGGCGTCCCGCCGGCGACGGCCTGCGCGGCGGCCAATGCCGGTACCCGCAACGTGGTTCAGTACCAGGCCGATTACATTTTCTGGAAAGCGTCCTGAGCGCGGCGGCGCGCCAGCTCAATGGCGCGTCAGCACGCGCACCAGCATCAGCCCGCCCAGCAGCACCGGCTGGTGCAACAGGTAAAAAGCCAGACTCCAGCGTCCCAGCGCCGCAAGGCGCTTGCCCAGGCGCCCGGCCCGCCACTCCAGCCATTCTGGATGGCGGGCCTGCAGCCACTGCCCCGCCGCCATACCCCACCACACGACAGCGAGCCAGGGCAACAGCGGAACGTAATCCTCGGTGATCGGCTTGCGGGTAATGATGCCCAGCCAGTTCAGCAAGGGCGAATTGAACAACGCCTGCAACGGGCTGCCAACCAGCATCCACGCGCCCAGCATCCATGCCAGCAGCGCCAGCACGCCTGCCAGCAGCAGGCGGGACGCGCGCAGCCCGGTGCTCAGGCGGGCAACGATCAGCATGACGGCTATGCCGTGCAGTACCCCGAAGTAAATGAAGCTGCGCGGGAACACCAGCCAGGAGCCCAGGCTTACCAGCAGCGCCGCGCCAGCAATCTGGCCCCAACGACGCCAAAAGCGTGCAGCGTCCTGGCCTCGTGTGGCCGCGACCGACTGCGACAGACCGACGCACAGCAGAAACAGGCTGAGGATGGCTGTGCGCTGCGTGGTCCACAACGTGCCGTTGTAGAAATCCTGCTGTGTGTACCCGAGGTAGCTCAGGTCAAAGCAGAAATGGAAGACGGCCATCCACACCAGGGCGAAGCCGCGCAAGGCGTCGATGGCGTCATGGCGCTCAGGTGCAGTCATGCGTCGCGGGTCGATCAGGGACGGGGCAGCGCCTTGCGCCGCAACTGCCAGGCGTTACCCACGCCGGACAGGATGATCAGGCCGATGCCGAGAGCAACCCACTGCCCCGGCAGGTCGGCAAATACGATCCAGCCAAACACCACGGCAAAACCCACTTGCGTATACATATAGGGGACAACCACCGTCGCAGGCGCACGCTGGTAGGCCAGCACGAGCAGGAAGTGGCCCAGGGCACCGAGCGCGCCCATCATCAGCATGAGAAACCACAACCAGGGCGCATGCCCGGTCGACCAACCCCAGGGCAGCAAGGCCGTGCCGACGAGCGCGCCGACCCACATGCTGCAGAAGTGCACGGTGGCCGGGTTTTCGGTCTTTCCCAGGTGACCGCTCAGGATCTGGTAGCCCACCGATGCGGCCATGCAACCCAGCGGGAGTAGCGTCGCCCAGCCAAAGCGCGGGCCGCCGGGCTGCATGATCAACAACGCGCCGGCAAAACCGAGCACCACACAGGTCCACTGCGCCGGACTGACGCGCTCGCCGAACACCGTTGCCGAAAGGACAGTGACCACCACCGGCGTCAACATGATGATGGCGACGAACTCGCCGACCGGCATGCGTTGCACGCTGAGGATGGCCAAAATGGTGCTCAACACCAGTACCAGCCCACGCGCGATCTGCAGGGGCATCTGCCGTGCCTGGAACAGCGAGCGTCCGTGCATGGGCAACAAGGCGGCGCTTGACAGGACGGCCTGCACCAGATACCGCACCCACAGGGCCATCAGCACGGGAACACTTTGAACCACGAATTTGGAAAGCGTGTCGAGCGCGGCAAACAACAGGCAGGCTGCCACGGCAAAGCCGATCGCCGGTAGCGCACTGCCGCCGCGGCCCATCAGCAGCGGGGCAAGCCGTTCAAGCGGGGGGCGGGCTTGACGGGCTTTTGGGGCATGCCAGAGTGTACAAGTCGGTAACTGGCGTCGCAGGCCTCTCAATGCTGCAAGGCCAGGCGCGGCACCACCTGCGGATTGACGACATGCGTCGGCCAGTGCCCCTGCAGGACCTGTGCGGCATGTTTCGCGCCGCGAACTTTCGACTCCAGAGTCGATTCGACCGAGCTGCCGGCGCAATGCGGCGTCGCGATCACGTTGTCCAGTTCCAGCAAGGGGTGGCTCTGGGCCTGACCCGGGCGGGCAAACACGTCGATGCCGGAAAAGACGTCGAGCGCCGCGCCCGCAATGGCACGCCGCTGCAGGCAGTCCAGCAGGGCTGATTCATCCACGATGGCGCCGCGCGCGGTATTCACCAGCACCGCGTCGGGCCGCATCCACGCCAGTTGCGCGGCGCCCAGCAGACCACGCGTATCCGGTGCCAGCGGCAAGTGGATGGAGACAAAGTGGCTGTCCTGCAGCACGACGTCGAACCCCACCAACTCGACGCCCAATGCCTCGGCGCGGGCGCGGTACTTGTCGGGCGAGCGGGTCCAGGCCAGCAAGCGCAGCCCGAAGCCGCGTGCGCGCTGTGCGACGGCTTGCGCGCTGGCACCAAAACCGATCAGGCCCAGGCTGCGCCCGGCCAGCCGGTGCACACCGCCATGCGCCCGCGCCGTCCAGTTGCCCGTGTGCATGGCCTGTTGCATGGCGGGAAGGCGCCGTGCGAAGGCGAGCAGCAGCGTCATGGCATGGTCGGCCTGCTCGCCCAGGCAGAAATCGGGCACGTTGCTGACCACGATGCCGCAGCGCGTCGCTGCCTCCACATCGATGCGATCGGTGCCAGCGCCCAGTCGCGCAATGCTGCGGCAGCGCGTGAGCGCGCAAATGACCTCGGCCGGCAGGTAGGACGACACCACGAGCAATACGTCACAGTCGCGTGCCGCCGCGATCTGGTCTTGCGGCTGCTGCCCTTCGATGCAAAGCAATTGCGCTCCGGCGGCTTCCAGCACGGTGCGTTCACCCTCCTCGACCGGAAATGTCTCTGCGTTCAGTCGTACTGCAGAAAAGCTCATTGTTTTGCCTTGGTGAACTCTGCGACCCAGCGCCGGTCCCATAACGAGGGAAAGGCGTGTTGCACAAACGGATGGCTGGCGCAGGCAGCGTCGTCGAGCGCAATGCCCAGTCCGGGCAGATCCGGCAACGCGTAACGGCCGCCGCGCATCGGGTTCCAGCCGCCGACCAGGGCGTCGCGCCAGGGGGCGTCGAAGTCGCCGAAGTTCTCCTGTACCATCACCTGCGGCGTGGCCCAGCCGAAATGCACCGCGGCACAAAGGGCCACCGGGCCGATGGAACAGTGCGGCGCCAGCCGAATATCCTGCGGCTGGCACAAGGCGGCGATCTTCTTGCCCATCCACAGGCCGCCACAGTGCGCCAGATCCGGTTGCGCGACATCGCAGGCACGCAGGCTGGCCAGGCGTGCAAACTCTTCCAGCATGTAGAGCCGCTCGCCGGCTGCCACCGGGAACGGCAAGGCATGTTTCACCTCGGCCAGCAGATCCAGGCTGTGAGGCGTCACAGGCTCTTCATACCAGGCCGGACGGTAGGGCGCCAGACGCCGCCCCATCTCGATGGCACAACCGACCGAGAGGCGGCCATGCACTTCTATCATGAGCGCCACATCGTCGCCCACGGCGCCGCGCACCGCCGCCACGATGTCTTCGGCCGCGGCCATCTGCGGCCCGTCCATATCCTTCCAGGCCTGGCCGAAGGGGTCGAATTTCATGCCGCCGTAACCGCGTGCCACGACCGCCAGCGCCTTGTCGGCGTAGTCCTGCGGCGTTACCGCGCCGCCATACCATCCGTTGGCGTATGCAGGCAGTGCCTCGCGCGCCCGGCCACCGAGCAGGCGGTACACCGGTTGCCCGCAGGCCTTGCCAACAATGTCCCAGCAGGCGATTTCCAGCGCACTGATCACCGTCATGACGGTCGCCCCGCCCTGGTACTGGTCCCGGATCAGGTCGCCGAACACCTGCTCGATGTCGAACGGGCAGATGCCCAGGATGCGCTGCTCGGCCCATTCATGCAAGAGCGTGTGCACCGCCATTTCCTGCCACTCCAGGGTCGCTTCGCCTATCCCGGTCAGCCCGGTATCGGTGGTCAGGCGCACGAACAGGTAATTGCGCAGCCCGCAGTTGGTCAGGAAAGATTCGAGCCGGACGATCTTCATGGCGATTCAAGGGGTGTGCAGCCAGGAACCGGAATCACGCCGGCGCCGCGGTTGCCGCTCGGCCCTACTGGAGTTTGGAATAGGCGGTCGGCCCGAGGATGGAGTTTTCCACCCGGGCCACGATGGGCCCATCCTTTTCCGACTCCGCCCGAGCCACGGTCCAGGCCGGGTCGGTCGCAAACGCATTCCAGCGCTGTTCCCGCTCGGCGAGGTCCTTCCACTGGAGCAGGTAGGTGAGCTTGCTGTTGCAGTTGTCACCAATGATGTCGGTAAAAAATCCGATCTGCCGGATCCCGTGCTTCTTCCACAGTTTCAGGGTGACGTTGGCAAAGCGTGCGTTCAGGGCGACAAGGCGTCCGGGCACACAGTGGTAGACACGCATTTCATAAATCATGGGGCAATTCCTGGGTTGATGCCTATCCGCCCCGGATCAGGTGCGGTATGCCGGTGGACAGTATCGGGAAATACACCAGCACGACGATGACGGCGATCTCCGCATAAAAGAACATCGCCAGCTCGGACCACAAGGCGCGCATCGTGATGTTTCCGATCTTGCAGGCGACGAACAGGCAGATGCCGACCGGTGGCGAAATCAGGCCCAAAGTCACGCTGACGATCATGACCATCGAGAAGTGGATGTCGTCGATGCCCATGCTTCGCGTGATGGGCAACAGCACCGGGGCCAGCAGCAACAGGGCCGGTCCGGCGTCCAGGGCCAGGCCTATCACCAGGAACGCCGCCACGCACACCAGCAGGAATATCTGCGGATGCTCCTTGAACACGGAAACAATGACGCCCGTGCCTTCCGCCACGCCGGCCAGTATCAGCACGTAGTTGACCACCTCGACCGCGGCGATCAGCAGGAACAGCCCGGCCGTCATGCGCGCGGAGTTGCGCGCCGCCTGGTACAGGCCCTTCATGTCCAGCGAGCGGAACACGAACGCGCCCAGGAAGGCCGCGTACACCACCGCCACCCCACCCGCTTCGGTGGGTGTGAAGGCGCCCGTCATGGTGCCCACCACGATGAAGCCGGGCAGGCTCAGCACCAGCAGTCCGTCGCGGAACAGGCGGGGCAGATCTTCGCGCTTCACCGAAACCGTGGCCAGCGGCATGGCGCCGCCGCGCTTGCCGCGGAAGTAGACCACCAGCGCGCAACCCACGCCCAGCAGCAGGCCGGGGACGATACCGGCCAGGAACAGGCTCAACACCGAGATGTTCGCCACGGCGGCATACAGCACCATGATCACCGAGGGTGGAATGATCGGGCCGATCACCGAGGCCGCCACCACCAGGGCGGCCGCAAAGGGCTTGCTATAACCTTCCTTGTGCATGCCGTTGATGAAGATCTGCCCCAGCGCGGCAATGTCGGCCACGGCAGTTCCCGAGATGCCGGCAAACATCACCGAAGCCAGGATGGCGGCGTACGCCGTGCCGCCGCGCACCCGGCCGATCAGGACCTGGGCAAAGTGGATGATGCGTTCGCTGATGCCGCCCCGGTTCATCAGTTCACCCGCCAGGATGTAGAAGGGCGCGGCCATCAGCACGAAGGTGTCGACCCCGTTGAAAAGGCGCGAGATGACGTTGAGCTGCTGCTCGCCCGTGAACCAGAGCGCAAACGATCCGGCAAGGGCAAACGAATAGGAGATCGGCAGGCCGATAACCAGCAACAGGGTGAGCGCGACGGCGATCACGATCATGATGCTTCCCCTGCAAACTTCTCGGGAAACAGCGCGGCGAAAAACTTGAAGACTGTGACGATGGCCAACATGACACCGCCTACCGCCATGGCGGAATACACGTAGACCATCGGCATGCCCGTGGTGGGCGCCGTCTGCATGCCGTTGAGCATGACAAACTTGGCGCCCTGCCAGACCAGCAGCACGCAGAATCCGAAGATGACCAGTTGCAGAAGCGCCTGGTGCCAGGCCTGGAAGCGCGCATTTTTCACGTCCAGGAACAAGTTCATGTCCATGTGGTCGCCGTACAGGCTGGCCGCGGCGGCGCCCACGAAGGTCAGCCACACCGTGCTGTAGCGCACCATCTCTTCGGTCCAGGAAAGCGGAGCGTTCATGACGTAGCGCGTGAACACCTGGGCGATATTGAGCAGGACGCTGATCAGCAGCAACCAGCCGATGATGTGATCAGACAGGATTCCGACGGATCGGCCGGCGCGTTGGATGAATTTCATGAAAGCTTCTGTCAACAGGGCGCCCCGCCCGCATGGGCAAGGCGCACTGGCGATTCAACTGGCGCCAACAATCAGTTGGCGTAGGACTTGGCCGCTATATCCTTGACCGAGGCGAGCAGCTTGTCGACGATGGGCCGGCCAGTCTGGGAGGCGATGAACTCGATCACCGGCTCCTGGGTCTGCTTGCGGAAGGCTTCCTTCTCGGTCGGCGTGTTCACGTACACCTTGGTGCCGGCCGAGCGGATCTTCTGGATGGCCTGCAGGCTGTCCATCGACTTGCGCGAATTGGCCACCTCGGCGTGCACCGCTGCGCCATCGGTCAGGATCTTCTGCAGGTCCGGCGTGAGGCCCTGGAACACCTTGTCGTTGATGATGATGTAGTGGATGCCATAGATGTGTTCATTGACCGACATGAACTTCTGCACTTCGTACAACTTGCCGTCCCAGATCGTCGAGGCGGCGTTTTCCTGGCCGTCGACGACGTTGGACTTGAGCGAGGTGACCAGCTCCGGATAGGCGATCGGCGTGGCGGCGGCGCCCATGGACTTCATGAAGTTCACGTACACCTGCGACTGCATGGTGCGCATCTTCATGCCCTTCATGTCGTCCGGACCCTTCACTTCCTTGCTGTTGTTGGTGATATTGCGAAAGCCGTTCTCGGAGAGCGCCAGCGTGCGGATGCCGGTGGCCTTGCGCATGTCTTCGTTGAGCTCGCGC
>JANNDB010000235.1:0-2736 GCA_031387285.1 Betaproteobacteria bacterium
CGCAGAAGCCGGCCTCAAATAGCGGCAGCCGCGAGCCGATCAGGTTGGCTGTGCGGGTTATGACCTCGTCGTATCCCTCTTGCAAGGGATCGCAGACGACTCCTTTGCGCGTCGGGTCATACAAGGCTTGCGCGATCTTCCCGACATCGTGGCCAACCTGAAAATTGGCTTGTGCCTGGTCACTCCACTGCATTAAATCGGCTCGGTGAATTTCAAGCCACAAGCGCTTTGGGCATTGACGGAACGCGAGCAGTTTCGACTTAGACAATGTGCGCATTGGAGTTCCTGTCGGTCCTTGGATCATACGAAGCCCATCACGGTACGGTTACCGGCTTTCACAGCGCTCTCTGCGGCCAAAGCCGCGACTAGCGAGCCGGCACTTGTGACGGCGCGAAAGCGATGTTGCCGTGCTACTGCCGCGAAGTCGCCAGGGGTGAGATTGGCAATCTGATGAAGTCGCCTGCGCAATGAAGTGTGCGGCGTTGCAAGGCCCAAAGCCTTGCACTGGCACACCAGCAATTCCCAGGCCTGCTCTGGCTTGAGATAGTCAAACCGCACCTTGAGGTCGAAGCGACGTAACGCGGCTGGCTCCAACCCTTCCATCAAGTTAGTCGTGGCAATGAAAACACCGCTGAAGCTCTCTATCTGGGTCAGCATCTCGTTCACCAGTGTCACTTCCCAGGAGCGCTGGGCATCGCGGCGGTCTTGCAAGAATCCATCAACCTCGTCGATCAGCAGCACGGCCTTGTCCCGCTCGGCCTGGCGAAACGCAAGTGCGACGTTCTTCTCGCTTTCACCGAGCCACATGGACATGAGATCCGAGCCTCGCCGTACTAGCAATGGCACATCAAGCTGCCGCGCCAGCCAACGACCGTAGGCCGACTTCCCGGTGCCGGATGGTCCATACAAACAGATTCGGCCCTGGCGCTGTCGAGTCAGGCCCCGACCCAGTATTGTCAAGTCGGTGTCTGCATTCAGAAAGTCTGGGCTATAGGCCTCGGGCAATCGACTCGGGTCGTTGAGAAGAATCGCCGCGTGACCCTGAGCGTGCAGCGTGTTGCCAATCAGCCGCTCAACGGCAAGGCCGGCCGCCTGCGCACTGAGGTGGCTGCGAATGGAGCGCACCACGGCGACGGAACGCGCAGCAATCGCGGGGGTCAATTCTTCGGACTCGGCGATGCGAGCAACTGCGATTTCGTCCAGCATGTCTCCGCAGACATCTGCCAATATGCGCTGGCGCTGTTGTCGGGGCGGAACGGGCAACTCGATGACCATGTCGAATCGACGCACGAATGCTGGGTCCAGACAGTTGATAGCGTTCGAAAGCCACAGCGCCGGAACAGGGTTTTCTTCCAGCGTCCGATTCATCGCGGCCTTGTTTACCTGTGCGGTGCTCTTTCGGCCATACAGGTAGTCGCCGTCATCAAACACGTCGGACGCTTCGTCAAATGCAATCATGACTTGCCTTCGGGCGAGCATGCACTGGGCAGCACGAAATGCACGCAGGCGCTGCGATGCCATCACTGCGTCTCCCGACGCGTCCTCGCTGGCTACCTCGAACACTTCGCAAGCCAGATTGGCGGCCAACACGCGGGCGAGTTGGGTCTTGCCGGTGCCAGGTGGCCCATAAATGAAAACATTGACGCCTTTGCGCTTCGCAACGAGTGCCTGGCGCAGGTATGGCAGTAGAACGCCGAGCGTCGAATCGATGTGCGCGTAGTCGCGTTCGGCAAGGTGCGGCGCCGGGCATAGGCTTACATGATCTCGCAACAGATCTACGGGGTCCATTTCGGCGGAGATGATCTGGTCGGCAAACGATTCGTTCAAAAGCAAAAGTTTGCTTTCTATGGTGTCGGCGCCGTTGCGCTTGCAGACGAGCAGGCTGGAGCGAGCCAGCACACCTTGCCCGTCCAGCGCTTGGCTGACTGCCGCTTCTGGCAGGGCCAGCATTACAGCCAGCGCATGGAACAGCTTGACCGTAGAAAGCTCCCCAAGCCAATCGACCACCTCCAGCAACAGGCAGTCACTGTTGAGCATTACCAAGAACTCGATGACCTGCACGTCGACTTCCGACAGACCCACCAGTGCCGCGAGCCGAACAAGATTGACCCTCAGTGGCTTGGGCAAATCATATTTGCAGATAGTGCGTTCCGCAGTTCTGTGCAGGCGGCGCAGTTCAGTACGAACGGCGATTTCCCTTTGGCCACTTTTCAGAACGTCGTGGACTTCTTCCTCTGCTTCACACAGAGTGCTGCATTCAACCAAATTGAACCACTCATCGAATCCGCTATCAGTCCAACATGGGAGCCCCAGTGCTTTTGTCAAAGCGTCGTTTTGCATGCCGAGGTCTTGAACGAACTTCCGATGGGCGCCAAGCGGTACCAGCGCCCTCAAGAGCCAGAGTCGAAGGACACCACAGGAATCCTCGTTGGGCTTGCGAGTTGAAGTCCGGCGAACTCGTGGTCGCGTTGTCGGCATGGTCGATTTCTCCTGAGGCAGGGAGGTAATTTTCCCGTTCAAGACGACAGAATGTGACGCGCTGAACGCAGCGTCGGCTTGATTCAGCTGACCAGAGGCGCGAAGAGCAATGGCTCAGCGCGATGGACCAACAGCGGCGCAGCAGACTCTTTGCGCGCTACCTGCCCTGCTTGCCCAAAATCAGCAGCACCTTGTTCTCCAGCACCGTCCGCGTGAAGGGCTTCACCACATAACCCGCCGCGCCCAGGCTGGCGGCCT
>JANNDB010000238.1:0-8478 GCA_031387285.1 Betaproteobacteria bacterium
GCTGAGCGATGCGCCGGCCTTGCGGTACCGTTCCAGCGAGGCCACCACGTCGGCGGGGGTCATGTCCTTGCCATTGTGGAACTTCACCCCCTGGCGCAGGGTAAACACATAAGTCAGACCGTCTGGCGACACGGCCACGCCGGTGGCAAGGTCGGGTACCGGGCGCGCATTTTCATCCCGCGCGTACAACGTCTCAAACACATGCAGGTTAATGTTTCGTGCCGCCTGGGCATTGGAAAAGTGAGGGTCTAGCGACGGCGGTGCCTGCGTCTGCGCAATCACCACGTCGCCGCCCTTCTTCTGGGCCACTGCGGGAACGGCCGCCCCCAGCGCGAGCGCGGCGGCCAATGCGAGCTTGAGGAATTTCAGTTTCATGGTGATCAGTCTCCTTCGGTTAACGGTTGGATCCAACACTGTCTGCCTTGGCGCCGGCTGCGCGCGCCCCTGCATCAATATATAGAGGACTCTCCCCCACGGGAATGGGTACTTTCGCCATGCCGGCATTGGCACCGCGTCACGGAATGTCCAGAAAATTCAGAATAGCATATTTTCTAAATGTATACAATCAGCATATGTCCGAGCCCATGCCGTCCAAATCCTTGCAACTGGTAGATCGGCCCGCCACAACCAGCGCGCCGGGTTTCCTCAAGTTGCAGCCGCGCACCCTGGTGCACCAGGTGATCGATGCGCTGGTAGCCGGCGCTTCCGAAGGGCTGATCCTGCCGGGCGACCGGATCATCGAAACCGAACTGGCGGCCCAGCTCGGCGTGAGCCGGGTGCCCGTGCGCGAGGCCCTGCGGGTGCTGGAGAGCCAGGGCATCGTGGTGAATGAACCGTACAAGGGCATCCGCCTGACCCCGGTGACGCCCGAGCGCATCGACCAGCTGATCGAGGTGCGGGTAGCGCTGGAAACTGCAGCGGCGTCCCGGGCGATCCGCATGGGCTACAACCATTCCGGCAATCTGGCGCTGCTGAAATCGATCGTGGACGAGATGGACACCATGGCGGCGCGCAACGACGTGTTCGGGTTTGCGACCGCCGATACCGAGTTTCACCGTACCTTCTGCGCGCTGTCCGAGAACACGGTGCTCTGCGACATGTGGGAGATGCTGGCGCGCCAGATGACCATCATCTTCGGGCTGTCGGCGCTGGGTAAACCCATGCCGGACATCGTGCAGGAGCATCACGCTTTGATGGCAGTATTCCGCTCCGGTAATCGCGCCGACATGGCGGAGGCCATCAGCGACCACATCGACGTGGAAATCCACAAGGTGGATCTGGAAAAAATCATCGCGCGGCGCCGCTCCGAGGCGGCGCTGACGGCTGCCAGCGTATAAGGAACCACGACCCATGCACCAGAGCCCCGCAACCGCGCTGCCCGCCGTGCGCATCCGCACCATCAGCACCGTGCCGCTGGTCGGTGAGAGCCCTAAAGGCGGCTGGTCCGCCGAGATCAAACCGGAAGACTCGATCCATGCGCTGATTGCCGTACACACCGAAGAAGGCATCAGCGGTTACGGCAGCGTCTTCACCGACGGGCGCCTCGTGCAGGCGGCGCTCAAGGTGCTGGAGCCGCTGTACCGCGGCGAAAACGCGCTGGAACCCGAACGCGTCACGGAAAAACTTCACCAGAACACCTTCTGGATGGGGCGTGGCGGAAGCCTCACGCACACCATCAGCGGCATCGACATCGCGCTCTGGGACATCCTCGGCAAGGCCACCCGCATGCCGGTCGGCCGCCTGCTGGGCGGCAGCTACCGCAGCCGGGTGCAGCCCTACTGCTCGGTGCTGATGGAGCAGCCGGCGCAGATGTTCGAGGTGATCAGCGGCTTTCGTAAACAGGGCTTTCGGGCCTTCAAGATCGGCTGGGGGCCGTTTGGCCGCGCCATGGACGCGAAGCTCGACGAACAAATCGTCAAGGCCGCCCGAGACGCGGCCGGACCCGAATCGAAGCTGCTGGTTGATGCCGGCGCGAGTGACGCGCATTGGCCGCACGGCCTGAAATGGGCCATGCGCACCGCCGACATGCTGGCACGGCACGACGTGGGCTGGTTCGAGGAACCGCTCAAGCCCGACGCCATCGACGACTTCTGCCACCTGCGCCGTACCAGCCCGGTTCCAATTGCCGGCGGCGAGGTGCTGACGCGGCGCCAGGCGTTCCAGCCCTGGCTGGTACGCGGCGCCTTCGACATCGTGCAGCCCGACGTGACCAAGGTGGGCGGCATCAGCGAACAGCGCCGGATTGCCTGGATGGCGCACGACTTCGGTATCAAGTACATAGGGCACGGCTGGAACACGGCCTTGGGCGTGGCGGCTGACCTGCAACTGGCCAGCGCCTTTCCGGACACCGACCTGGTCGAGTTCATTGGCGGCAGCCCATATGTGGACGGCATCCTGCAGCAACCGTTCACGCTGGACGGCGAGGGTTACCTGAACATCCCGGAGCGACCCGGACTGGGCGTGGAACTCGATCCACAGAAGGTGGCGCGCTACACACCCGACGCCTCGGCATTGTTTGCCAGCTGAAACCATGAGCGCAGCGACCAGGGCCAGCGCGCCGGGCGGCAACGCCTCCTTTGATTTTCACGGTCGCGTGCTGCTGGTGACGGGCGCGGCCAGCGGTATCGGGCGCGCCATTGCGGCCTACTTCCACGGATGCGGCGCCCGCGTCATTCTGGGCGACCTGAACGCGGATGCCGCCACTGCAGCCGCACACTCGCTGGACGCCACTGGCGCCACCGCGCTGGCCCAGGCCTATGACGCTGCCAGGGCAGAGGACGCCCAGGCCCTGGTCGATACCTGCATCGCACGTTTCGGCAGGCTCGATTTCGTCGTGCCGGCCGCCGCCATTTACACCGACCGACGGGTCGAAGACATGGACGACGTTCAGTGGCAGGACACCGTGAACGTGAACCTGAACGGCGTTTTCTATCTGGTGCGCCGCGCCATCCCCGTGCTGCAGGATGGCGGCGCGATCGTCACATTGGCATCGCAGGCTGCGCACACTGGCGGCGGCGTTGAACATGCGCATTACGGCGCGACGAAGGCGGCGGTAGTGGCGTTCACGCGCACGCTTGCCCGTGAGCTGGGCGCACGGGCGCGTGTGAACGCCGTTTCGCCCGGCGTCATCGACACACCGATGGTGGCGCGCAACCTCGTCATGCACCGCGCCGACGTGCTGGAGCGCACGCCGCTCAAGCGCCTGGGACGACCCGACGAAGTGGCCAGCCTGGTCGCCTTCCTGTGCAGCGACGCCGCGAGTTTCATTACCGGTGAGGCGATTCTGGTCACCGGCGGCCTGTTCATGGGCGGCTGAAATGCAGGAGCTGTTTTCACTTTCAGGACGGGTGGCGCTGGTAACCGGTGCCTCACGCGGGCTGGGATGGGGCATGGCATCGGCTCTGGCGCAGGCCGGGGCGCACGTCGTCCTCAACGGCCGCAATGCCGAACTGCTCGAGCAGCGCCGTGCGGAACTCGCTGGCATGGGTCTGCAAGCCAGCGTCGCGGCCTTTGACGTATGTGATCGCGCCTCCGCCGACGCGGCCATCGATGGCATAGAGCGCGACCTTGGCGCGCTGGACATCCTGGTGAACAACGCAGCATTCGGTGTGGCGCGTGATTTTCTGGACACCAGCGATGACGACTGGCGCACCGTGCTCGATGTGGCGCTGGACTCCTGTTTTCGCCTCTCGCGCAAGGCTGCCGCGAACATGGTGCGGCGCGGCTGGGGCCGCATCCTCATGATCTCGTCGGTGAATGCCCGCATCAGCCGCGGCACCAATACCAACTACATCACGGCCAAGGCCGGGCTGGAAGGCCTCACGCGCGGCATGGCGGTGGAGCTGGCCACCCGCGGTGTCACCGTGAACTGCATCGCGCCGGGCTACATGGCCACCGACATCAACACGGAGTTTCGCGCCGACCCGCAGCGCTACGAGTGGATCCGCAACCGTGTTCCGATGAAGCGTTGGGGTGCGCCGCAGGATCTGGCCGGCGCAGCCGTGTTCTTCTGCAGCGACGCGTCAGCCTTCATCACCGGGCAGGTGCTGGTGGCTGACGGTGGCATGACCATCGCCATCTGACTGCGCTGGCGCGGCGCGCTACGATGCGCGTTCAGATAGCCGCAGGAACACCGATGGCAACGCTCTACTGGTTGATGAAGTCAGAGCCCGAAGAGTGCTCGATTGACGACGCGCTGGCTGCGCCCCAACGCACGGTGCCCTGGACCGGCGTGCGCAACTACCAGGCCCGCAACTACCTGCGCGACGCCATGCAGGTGGGTGATGGCGTGTTGTTCTACCACTCCAGTTGCCCGCAGCCAGGTATCGCCGGCATCGCCCGCGTGGCCTCGAAAACGCGGCCGGACCCGACCCAGTTCGACAGCCGTTCACCCTACTTTGACCCCAAGTCGCCTCCCGAAGCACCGCGCTGGCTGCTGCGCGATGTGCAAGTGGTGCGCAAGACCCGGCTGCTGGGCCTGCCCGAATTGCGCGCCATGCCGGAACTGGCCGACCTGATCCTGCTGCGACGGGGCAACCGGCTTTCCATCACGCCCGTAGAGGCGCAGCACTGGGAGCTGATCGTCTCGCGCTTGCAGCCGCCAGCGTAGGCACCGCCGGTTCGGAAGCCTCGGTGCGCAGCCAGCGGATGAAATCCTGCGCGTCGGGGTTGTGCGCCGCCGAATCGGCGGCCAGCACGAAATAGGCGCGGTGCAGGCTGCTGGTGCCACGAAACGGCGCCACCAGCCGGCCTTCGCGAATCAGCTCCGCGACCAGCGGCAGGCGGCCTATCGCAACCCCCTGCCCGGCCACGGCGGCACCCACGGCGTCAGCGTAGTTGGTAAAGCGCAGCGTGTTCTTGCTGCGCAGTTCGTTCAGGCCCATGATGTTCAGCCACGGCGACCAGTCCGCCGTGGGCGCCCCGTCCTGCTCGCCTTCCAGCGCCAGCAGCGTGTGGTGCACCAGATCGGTCGGTGAGCGCAGCGGGCGCGATCTGTCCTTGAGCAGTTGCGGGGCACACACCGGCAACACGGTTTCTTCGAACAAGGGCTGGCCCTGCCCGTCACGGGTACGGCAAAAGCGCACGGCGACATCGATACGGCTGCGCTCCAGATCGAGTGCGTCCAGCGTGGCCGACAGGCGCACGTCAACCTGAGGGTGATTGGCGCTGAAGCGCGCAAGGCGTGGTATCAACCACAGGGAGGCGAACCCGGGCGTGGTTGTGACGGCCACCTGCCTGGGCTGCGTAGCGACCCGCACGCTGGCGGTGGCGTCGCGCAGGCGCTCCAGGCTGTCGAGCACGGCCCGGTACATCACGGCTCCGGCAGCGGTGAGCACCAGGGAGCGGTGGCGGCGCTCGAATAGCGCGACGCCCAGATCGTCCTCGAGCTGCTGGATCTGGCGGCTGACTGCCGATTGCGTCAGTGCCACCTCGTCGGCCGCGAGCGTGAAGCTCAACAGCCGCGCTGCCGCCGCGAACGTGCGCAGCAGCTCCAGACGCGGCAGTTCGGAACGCCTGATGGCCGATCCGCGGCGAACGGCTGGCGCAGCGTTCACATTCTCATGGCGCATGCGAAACATTCCCAATCATCGTTTGTGCAAAGCGATCCTACATCCTACATTCATTCCCATCACGCAACCGAAGGGATGTTCCATGGCAAACCCCACCCGACTCGTCGAACTCCCGCTGGCGCACCGCGCGCTCTATACCCTGCCTGCGCAGACACAGGAAGTGACATGCCGCAAGGGCACGCTCTGGATCACCCAGGATGGCGACGCGCAGGACATCATCCTGGCGCCAGGCGAGCGCTTCCAGCCGCTGCCCGGGCGGCGCACCATCGTGTACGCGCTGGGCGACTCGATCGCCGCGCTGTGCGAGCGCGCGCAGCCCGTTCCGGCATTGCACCTGCCGCGGCGCAGCCCGTCGGCACGCGGACTGGTCATGGAGTAGGAGCCAGCGGCGATCGACGCATTGGCGGGTCGTAGGCGCTGGCGCCGACTTCCTCGTTGTTGAACCGCGTGTCCATCTCCGAAAGATCGGGTTCGTTGTCCACCAGGAAGTCAAGCGCAAGGGCGGTGACTATGACTGCCAGCACCAGTTGAATGCGTGGCCAACTCGTAGTGGAGAGTACGACTATGGCATCTTCCGAGGCGCGGGAACTGCTCCATTTGTGATGGGCAAGGACCTCGGTGAGTCTGACGGTGCTTCGTTTTTGGCGTCCACCTCTTCATCGCGCTGGAGCAGCCATTGGCACAGCTTACCTGGCTTGAACCGTATCGAGTGACCGAACTGGTAGTGCGGAATGCCGTAATTTGCCCTGACGGACGCATTCCAAAGATAGTACCGCCATCGGGGAGCGTCGCGGTATGCCCTTTCAGAGCATCAAAACGAATATCGGCAGAGTCGATATTTGACATTTATCGCTTTGGTCGATATATCCCTCTTATCGCCATTACCGATAGGTGAGCACACATGCAGCAGATACTGACCCACAGTGCCCAGCTGGGGCAAGTCCTATCGACGCGCAGGCGTACGTCCAAACTATCGCAACGCGAACTCGCCGCCAAGTTGGCGATCAGCCAGAACCGCCTGTCCGAGATCGAAACGAACTCCGGAACCCTCACTGTCGACCGGCTCCTGGAGCTTGCCAACCTGCTCGGCCTGGAACTGGTCATCCGGGATAGGGCACCCATGCCCGCGTCATCCAGCACAGAGTGGTAGGGATGGGCAGAAGGTCCCGCGCACGCGCGCTCTGGGTGTGGGTGAACGGCAAGCTGGCCGGGGAATGGCGCATTCCGGCCCGGGGCGAGACGGCGTTCCTGTATGACCCGACCTGGGTTGCGTCGGAGGAAGGGCGGCCGCTGTCGCTGTCGCTGCCGTTCAGTCTCGACCGTGGCGCAATCAAGGGCCGGCCGGTCGAGTGCTACTTCGACAATTTGCTGCCCGATGCCGATCCCATTCGCAAACGGGTCCAGGATCGCTTTCATACTGAATCGCGCGACCCATTCGACCTCCTTGCTGCGATCGGGCGCGACTGTGTTGGCGCCGTACAACTGCTCCCTTCCGGCGAGCAGTCCAAGGACGTGTACACCATCGACGCGACGCCGCTCTCTGAGGCCGAGGTTGAGCGGGCCCTGATTCAGACCGTAGCGCCAGTGTCGGTTGCGGCACGCGCTGCGGACGATGACCTGCGCATTTCAATTGCCGGTGCTCAGGAAAAAACCGCGTTCCTGCGACATGAAGGCCAGTGGTGCCGACCGCTGGGCGCGACGCCCACGACACACATCTTCAAGCTGCCGCTCGGACGGGTGGGCGGGATGCAGGCCGACATGCGCACGTCGGTGGAGAACGAATGGCTGTGCGCGCGGATCCTGCGCGCCTACGGGCTGCCTGTCGCAAGTTGCGAGATCGGGAACTTCGGTTCGCAGAAGGTGCTGATGGTTGAGCGATTCGACCGGCAGCTTCATTCAAGCCGGAAGTACTGGATGCGCCTCGTTCAGGAGGATTTTTGCCAGGCCACCGCGACACCTTCCTCGATGAAGTATGAAGGCGATGGCGGACCGGGCTTGCTCGAAATTGCGCGGCTTCTTCGAGGATCGGTCAACCGCGATGCCGATCTGGCGTGCCTGCTCAAAGCCCAGCTTCTGTTCTGGATGCTCGCCGCCACAGACGGCCACGCCAAGAACTTCAGTATCCGCATTCTCAGCCAGGGCCGTTTTCAACTGACGCCGCTCTACGATGTCCTCTCCAACTGGCCCATCATCGGCGAAGGCCCCGACAAGATTGCATGGCACAACGCCAAGCTCGCGATGTCGGTGCGCGGCAAGAGCAGGCACTACTTGCTGAAAGACATCCAGCGCCGGCAATTCAACACCATGGCTGTGCAAAGCGGCGTGGGCGAGACCGCTGAGCCACTGATCAAAGATATTCTGGCCGCGACGCCGGCCGTCATCGCGTCAGTCCAGCAGGACTTGCCCAAGGGATTTCCACAGCACGTGCTCGATGCGATCCTTCACGGCCTGAAGAAGTCTGCGGAACAGTTGGAAGCGATGCCCGTGGCGTGAAACTTGTATTTTCAATCGGTAAGGGGGTAACTTTGAGGGTAACTCCACAGGATTGATCGAACGGAATCTGGCATTTATGCGGGTTGTCAGCCATCTTTCGATAGTGCCCCGGACCTGGAATTGGTGGTGATGTTTGGAGTGAGCGGAAAACCATGCAGGTGTGCTACGATAGCGCACACCTGGTGCAGAGAAGCTGATGGCCAAACCACCTAAAGAGGCCTTGCTAGAGCAAGAGCGCTTTGAGCTGAAACAAAAATCTGGCGGTGGTCTGCTGAGCTATGAGGTATGGGGCTATCAGGAAAGTGGAAAGACGGTAGTCACCCGCTATAACCTGGCTTACATCAACCACTCCATTTGTCATATTGACAATGGCAGAGTGCTTGGTTTTGACAACGCACACGACCACCACCACCGG
>JANNDB010000241.1:0-5026 GCA_031387285.1 Betaproteobacteria bacterium
CGTGACCTGGTCGGCCAGAGCCCGCCCTGGGCTGGTGTTGTCCAGGAATTCAAGCCGGAAGGTGTACTCGCCGGGAGGCGGCGACAACCACACTTCGGTCTGGCCATTGACGAAATCGAGAACCGCATCTGGCCCTTTGGCGGGGCTCACCGTCAACTTGAAGTGCCCGCTGTCCTTCTGTTTTTGCAGCCCATGCCCGACGTTGAGCCCGGACGCATGAAACTGCACGCGAAACGGCGCCTTCACCGTATCGGCACCGAGGCTGACGCTGATGCCCTTCCTGGTCAACGTTGCCGGGTCCACAGGATTTTTCTTCGCCACCGTGACGCTCAGCGGCTTGCTGTAGACAAAATGCGGCAGGTGTTTGTCGTCCGCAAGCAACAAGCGCAGGGAGTATTTGCCCGGCGGCAGGTTCAGCACGGTCTCCATTTGGCCTTTGCCAAAGTGAATGTACTGGTCATTGAACGGCAGAGGCTTCTTGAAGTCCAGCGGCAATTCGCGGTTCACCAGCAGGTGGTGGTGACCGGATTTTCCGCCCGTGGGCGCAGCTATCGGAGCCAGCCCCCAACCGCCTGCGAGCCCGAACTTGAGCAGGAAAGGCGTCTCGATCGTGGCGTCATTCGTGAGATTGGCGAAATATGCCTGCGCCGCACCCTGCGGCGGTGGGACCTGCCAGGCGTGAAAACTCTGGGGAGTCGGCGCGAGCAAAGCCGACGCATCCTGGGCTATCACGCGCTCCGGTACGATCCAGGCAAGCTGCAACAGCAGCAGATGAGCAATCACCGAACCCAAGCGCGCATTCCGGCGCACGTCTGATATCACCATACTCAAATCGCCTCTCCAAGGTGGCCGCGATACGCGGGCTTGCCTGCTCCCCTGAAAACCGCCAGCCTGTCTGTCGATCAGCTTCCCGCCACTTTCATCTTGCCGATCAAGACGGAGCCAACTGTCTTCGCGCCGTAGTTATAGGCATCCGCCCCGACTGCCTGAATGTCCTTCAACATGTTTTTCATATTGCCGGCTATCGTGATCTCATGGACCGGATAGGCGATTCGACCATTTTCTACCCAAAACCCGCTTGCACCGCGCGAATAATCGCCAGTGACGTAGTTGACGCCCTGCCCCATCAACTCCGTCACGAACAAGCCGCGCCCGAGTGAGCGCAGCATGGCGTCCAGGCTATCCGTTCGGCGTGTGGCGCGTGAGCGCAGCACCAGATTGTGCGAACCGCCGGAGTTGCCGGTCGTCTTCATGCCGAGTTTGCGCGCGGTATAGGTGCTCAAAAAATAGCCCTGTACGCGCCCACCATCGACCACCCGGCGTGCGGCCACGCGCACGCCTTCGTCGACGAAAGGTACACTGCCCTTGCCGCGCCGGATAAAGGGATCCTCGTCAATATCTATATGGTTCGGCAGCACCTGCTTGCCGAGCGAGTTCATCAGGAACGAGCTCTGCCGATACAGGGCACCACCACTGAGCGCCTGTACCAGCGAGCCGAGCAGCCCTGCCGCCAGGGGCGACTCGAACAGGACGGGGCAATTGCGCGTGCTGATCTTGCGTGCACCCAGCCGGCTCAGGGTGCGTTGGGCGGCATAACGGCCAACCCGTTGCGGGCTCGCGAGCTCCTTGGCGTCAAGCATCGAGCTGTACCACGCGTCACGTTGCATGCCGTCGCCGACGCCGGCGATGGGCGCCACTGAAAGCGAGTGCCGGGAGCTGGCATACCCGCCCCTGAATCCGTGCGAATGCGCGCTAAAAAAGTGCGACTGCTGGGCCGATACGCTGGCCCCCTCGCTGTTGCTGATGCGTCGATCGGTATCGAACGCCGCCTGCTCACATTCCAGCGCGATTTGCGCGGCCACTTCGCTACGCGGGGACCACGGATGGAACAACTCGAGCGCCGCGATGTCTGAGGCCCTGGCACGGGGCGCCACATCCGCCGCGTCTGGCAAACCAGCCACAGGGTCTTCGGCTGTGAAGCGGGCGATGTCAAAAGCGGCCTGCACGGTCTGCTGTACCGCCGCGTCGCCAAAGTCGGAGGTGCTGGCATTACCGCGCCGCTGCCCCAGGAAAACGGAGACCGACAGGGACTTGTCGCGATTGCGTTCGACGTTCTCCAACTCGCCTCTGCGCACCGACACGCTCAGACCACAGCCCTCGGACGCTTCGGCGGCACTGTCGGTCGCCCCGAGCGTGCGGGCGTGTGCCATGGCTTTGTCGACAAGTTGCTCGAAGAAGGTTCGGCTGTAGGCAAAGCCACGGTCTGCCCGGTTCTGGTTGGATTTCATCTTGCTCCGCAATGATCGAGGGCTATGATACTTGCCTGCCCCGACACGAGTGTTCCGGGGCGCGCAATGGGCAACAATCCTGCCATGTCACGCAAACCCAAAAAAGGCTACTTCGTCTCTGGTCAGTTCGTCGCCGAAGGCAGTGAGCTCGATCTGGAGCTCAAGCGCGAACTCAAAGGCGGTGACGCTCCCAGCCGCACAGAGCAGAAGCGCGAAAGCACCGATCTGCAGAAGCTGGGCGAAGCCCTGCTCGAATTGCGCGGTGACCTGCTGGATGGGCTGTCCTTACCCGACAAATTTGTCGACGCGCTGGCAGAAGCCAAACGCATCACCAACTTCGAAGGCAAACGGCGTCAGATGCAATTCATCGGCAAGCTGATGCGCCAGCTGGATCCCGACGCCCTGCAGTCCATGCGCGACGCGCTCCATGCACAACACAGCGGGTCGGCCGCGGAATCGCGCGCATTGCATCTGGCCGAAACCTGGCGCGACCGGCTGATTGCCGAAGAGCCCGCTTTCGCCATGTGGGTGGCCAGCCATCCGCAGACCGACGCGCAGCAGTTGCGCGCG
Source organism: Betaproteobacteria bacterium (assembly GCA_031387285.1). Taxonomy (GTDB): domain Bacteria; phylum Pseudomonadota; class Gammaproteobacteria; order Burkholderiales; family Burkholderiaceae_C; genus CAISIP01. Next base: position 2,859 of record JANNDB010000241.1, read on the forward strand.
CAGATCCGCCAGGCTCGCAAGGACGCCAAGCCCGAACGGCCGGGCGAAGCCGTTCGGCACGGAAAGGCCTACCGCGACATCTTCAAGGCCGTGCGTACCGCACTTGAGGATGCGCCGGCGAACGCCGACCGGCCGGAGCAGGCATGACCGCCGTGGCTGCCACTCACCACGATGCAGTGCGCATCGGCATCGTCTCCATCAGTGATAGGGCCTCCAGCGGCGTCTACGAAGACAAAGGTCTGCCCGCCTTGCAGGAGTGGCTGCAGCGCGCCCTGCGCAATCCCTTGACGTTCGTGCCGCGGCTCATACCCGATGAAGCGCCCATGATCAGCGCCGCCCTGGTGGAGCTGGTGGATGCCGGGTGCAGCCTGGTCCTCACGACTGGCGGCACCGGGCCGGCCCCGCGCGACATCACACCCGAAGCGACGCTTGCTGTCGCGCAGCGGGAGATGCCGGGCTTTGGCGAACAGATGCGCCAGATCAGCCTGCGCTTTGTGCCAACGGCCATTCTGTCGCGCCAGGTGGCAGTGATCCGCGGCAACAGCCTCATCATCAACTTGCCCGGTCAGCCCAAGGCCATTGCGCAGACCCTGGAAGGCCTGCGTGGCCCTGGCGGTGAGGTACTGGTGGCTGGCATTTTTGCTGCAGTGCCTTACTGCGTGGACCTGATCGGTGGCCCCTACATGGAGACGGATGATTCCGTGTGCAAGGCATTCCGGCCCACATCGGCAATCAGGGCGCAACCCGCATAACAGGGTTTAGCGCCCGACCAGCTGCGTCAGCCGCTCTGCCTCGAAGCTTTCGGCGCAGGCTGCATCCTGTGGCACACAGCTGCCCGCCTTGCCGCGCTCTTCGGACAGTGTCGCCACGGCCTGCCATAACAACGCGATCTGGTGTTCCTGGGACGAAGCAGTGTCTATAAGGCCGCGCATAGCGAGGCTGAGCGGATCGTCTTCCTGTGTCACGCCGTAGGCGCTGAATTTGCGCTCGGGCGTGGCGTCGGCACTTGCACCATGGCTGGATGCGATGATGCGCGCCGGAATACCCACGGCGGTGGCCCCGGCCGGAACGGGCTTGATCACCACCGCATTGCTGCCAATCTTGGCGCCGTCACCCACCTCGAAGCCACCCAGCACCTTGGCACCCGCGCTCACCACGACATCCTTGCCCAGCGTAGGATGGCGCTTGGCACCCTTGTACAGCGAGGTGCCGCCCAGGGTCACGCCCTGGTAGATCGTGCAACCGTCACCGATTTCGGCGGTTTCCCCGACCACCACGCCCATTGCATGGTCAAAAAATACCCGCTCGCCGATCTTCGCGCCCGGGTGGATTTCAATCCCGGTCAGCCAGCGCGCCACGTGGGATATAAAACGACCCAACCACTTGAAACCATGGCTCCAGAACCAGTGCGCGCGCCGGTGCAAGACCAGGGCGTGCAAACCGGGGTAACAGGTCAGGACTTCCCAGGTGCTGCGGGCAGCCGGGTCACGGTCAAGAATGCACTGGATGTCAGAACGCAGGCGGGCAAACATACAGTCAGTTTAGCCTTTTGGATGGTTTGCCGCCTGCAACATGGCCTTGGCGACACCTCTGAGAATATGGATTTCCTCTTGGGTCACGCCAGCACGGTTGAACAACTGGTTGAACCGCGCCATGAGCTTGCCTGGCACCTGTGGATCCAGGTACTGAACCGCCACCAGGGCCTCTTCCCAATGGCGCAACAACCCCGCCACCTGGGCCGCGTCGGCTGCATGGCTGGGCGCGGCACTCTCCACCGGCGAAAACCCGCCCACTGCCAGACGCCATTCGTAGGCAACCAGTTGCAACGCCGACGCCAGATTGAGCGAGCCGAACTGCGGGTTGGATGGAATGCTGAGCACCGCATGGCAGCGGTAGACATCTTCATTGCGCATGCCAAAGCGCTCCGATCCAAACAGGAACGCAACGCCTTCATCCGCAGCGCCGAACGCCGGACGCTGCTTCCATTGGTCGCAAAACGTGCGAGGGCTCAGCGTGGGCGGGCCGAAATCGCGCGGCGTCATGGCGGTGGCGCACAGCTGGGTCATCCCGTCGAGGGCGTCGTCCAGGGTCGGCACGATGCGCGCCGCCCCCAGCACGTCAAGCGCGCCACTGGCCCGCTGGATGCATTCCTCGCGGCGCAACACGTT
>JANNDB010000253.1:0-5043 GCA_031387285.1 Betaproteobacteria bacterium
GACTGTGCGGGCCGAAGGCGACGAGCAGACCGAAGAAAGCAGCCACCTGCACTTCACCGTGCGCGACACCGGCATTGGCCTCTCCGAGACTGGCCTCAGTCGCCTGTTCCAGAAGTTCAGCCAGGCCGATAGCGGCACCACGCGCAAGTACGGTGGCACGGGGCTTGGCCTGGCCATCAGCAAGCTGCTGGCCGAACTGATGGGCGGCAGCATGCGGGCCGAGAGCGCTGGGCCGGGGCAGGGCAGCACCTTCCACTTCACCATCGGCAACAAACCGACCGAACTGCCGGTGGGTACCCGGCGCGACTTCATCGGTGAACAACCGGCCTTGAAGGGCAAACGCATCCTGGTGGTGGACGACAACGCCACCAACCGGCGCATCCTGGCCTTGCAGAGCGCCAAATGGGGCATGGTGGTGCAGGACACCGAATTCCCGGCCAGGGCGCTGGAGATGCTCAAGGCCCAAACGTACGACCTGGCCATTGTGGATATGCACATGCCTGGAATGGACGGCGCCATGCTGGCGCAGAAGATACGACACGCCAGCCACCAGCTCCCGTTGGTGCTGTTCACGAGCCTGGGGCGCAAGGAGGCCACCGACAGCCTGTTCGCCGCCACCCTGGCCAAGCCACTGCGCCAGAGCCAGCTGTTCGACACCCTGGTCAGCCTGCTGAGCAAAGACGCGGCACCCAAGGCGGCAGCGGCCCCGGCCAAACCGCGCATGGACGCCGAGATGGCAATCCGCCACCCCTTGCGGATCCTCTTGGCCGAAGACAACGTGGTGAACCAGAAACTGGCCATGCGCCTCTTGCTGCAGATGGGTTACCGCGCCGACCTGGCATCGAACGGCATCGAGGCCATCGAGAGCATCGAGCGCCAGCCCTACGACGTGGTGCTGATGGATGTGCAAATGCCCGAGATGGACGGGCTCGAAGCGTCACGCCGCATCACGGCCAAACACCCACCCGACAAACGCCCGCGCATCATCGCCATGACCGCCAACGCCATGCAGGGCGACCGCGAGGAATGCCTGGCCGCGGGCATGGACGACTACGTGACCAAGCCGATACGGGTCGATGCGCTGGTGGCGGCGCTGATGGCGGTTACCAGTCGGCAGGAGCGTTGACCTATGGCGGGCCCGTCTTGGCAAAGGCAAGGCCTTGCATTTACACTAGTCATCTGACTAGTCATTATGGAGAGAAAAGCCATGAAAACCTGGCCGATTCAAGACGCGAAAGCGCGTTTCAGCGAATTTCTGGAGGCCTGTATTGCCGAGGGCCCGCAGATGGTGACTAAACGCGGTGCCGAGGCGGCTGTGCTGGTGCCGGTGGCGCAGTGGCGCCGGCTGCAATCCGCAGCGCGGCCCACGCTCAAGCAGTTGTTGCTCTCAGACGAGGGGCGTGCCGAGGTGCTGACGCCGCCACGGCGTGCCGTGCGCCGTCGCAACCCATTGGCCCTGGGGTAGGCCGATGTACCTGCTTGACACCAACGTCGTGTCGGAGCTGCGCAAGGCACGGCCGCACGGTGCCGTCGTGGCCTGGTTGCAGTCCGTCGCCGACGCCGATCTGTACCTATCGGCCGTGACGCTCGGCGAGATCCAGACCGGCGTCGAGCTGACGCGCGAACAGGACGCTTCCAAGGCAGCCGAGATCGAGGCCTGGGCCGACATGGTGGCCAACGCCTACAACGTCTTGCCCATGGACGCCAACACGTTCCGGGTGTGGGCGCGGCTGCTGCACCGCAAGTCCGACGCGCTGTACGAGGATGCCATGATTGCGGCCACGGCCACTGTCCATGCTTTGACGGTGGTGACCCGCAACGTGCGCGACTTCTCGGACTTTGGGGTCAAACTGCTCAACCCGTTTGCACTAACTCCGCCCGCTGCAGCGTGATGGCAACTTCACTGCCCATAGTGCAACCTGCGCTGCCCTTTTTGGCTTCACGTAGTCACCTTGAAACGCGCCAACGGGAGGATCAATTGCCTTGGCACCGCGCCATAACGCTCGAACCCGTGGTGCACGTAGAACCGTTCGGCCGAAACATCCTTCGCATCGACCACCAGCGCAAATATCGCTACCTCGGAATGCAGGGTGCGCAGCACGGCATCGGCCAGAAGCGCAGCACCAAGCTTGTGCCCCTGCCAGGCCAATCCCACCGCAAGTCGGCCCACCCGTGCCACTGGTACCGAGGGGTACCGGGGAAGCCGCTTTGCGAGCGCCGCGGGCAGATCGGTGAGTGCCACGCCGGCGGCGGCGAGGGTGTAGTAGGCCGCCACTTGCAGATTGTCGGGCGTGGGGCGTACCCGGTTGTCGAGCGCCACATAACAGGCGCTCGCGCGCCGTCGCATGTCCTGGCTGGCCTGCGTCAGGATGTAGGCGTCGAGGGCCGCAACACCACACCTGAACGCGGTGGCGTCGTGGGCCGGACCGAAGGGCTCGATCCGATACGGCGCGCTCACCTGGGCTCGGCGATCAGGCGCTTGTGTGTCTGCAAGGCCCGCTTCATCGCCGGCGCCAACGTGGGCGGATTCAACAGCGCCTGGGCAAATCGCTGCTGGTCGTCCACCGACAGGCGAATGATCTGCGCTTCGTCAATCGTCCGGTGCGCGTCCTGCAGGGCCGCAGCCACGATGAAGTCGCTGAGGCTTCGGCCCTGGATCTCAGCCGCGCGCCGCACCACGGCAAGCGCATCGGGCGCAATGCGGGCTTCGACGCGGGATGTTCGGGGGGTCTCGGTACTGGTTAACATGGGATTCCTCCTACGTCGCAATTGTACGTCTAATCACCGTACACTGTCGATTGCCCGACCCGAACGGGCGCGGTGCTGCTTGGAACATGGTGGACCCACAAAATGACACGCGCAAGCACACGAGCAACACCAGACAGCCGCCTCCAGATCGATCGGCTGGTTGATTGGGGTCTGCGCCTGGGGCGCATTGCCAGCGAATCCGAGTTGCGCAAAGCCATCGTAGCCGAAATCAAGGCGCTGCTGGGTGCACGGCGGGTGCTGCTGGTGCTGCACTCGGGCGACGGACAGCCGCAAGTTGCCGGTGCCCTCGTGCCACGCAAGGAAATCGCTGCGGCCCTGCTGCAGGCCGTCACCCCCTGGCTGGATGAGGCGCGCGCCACGGGTGCCAGCCGCCTGCGCCATGGCCCCGAGGGTGCGGTGCCGTCCGCGCAGCGCAGTTGCCTGATTGCATCGCTGGTGGGGCCGCAGGGCCCGCTGGGCTGTCTGTATGCCGATATCGATGGCGCAAGGGGGCGCTTCGATGACGACGACCGCGTATGCCTGGCCACACTGGCCAGTCAGGCTGCGCTGGCGCTGGCGAACCTGCGTGTTACCGCTGCGCTGCAGGCCGAACTCGCCCATCGTGCCGCGAGTGAGCAGGCGGCATTGGCCGCGCAGCGGGCAACCGCCGAAGTGCTGCAGGTCATCGGGGCCTCGGTCGCGGACCCCGGACCGGTGTTCGACAAAATCCTGGAATGTTGCGAGTTGCTGCTGCCTTGCACGTCGATCAACCTGTTCCTGGTCAATGATGCGGACATGCTGTTGCTGGAGCGCAGCCGATGGACAGCCATGGGACGGGCCAGGGTTGGCGGCGACGTTGTGGCCGAATTGGAGTCGGCCGTAGGAGCGTTCTATCCGAGGCCGTGGCGCGATACCGCGACCGGACTCAGCATCGAAAAGGGCGATGTGGTCGACATCCGCGATCCCTTGAACGACCCGACTGTCCCTGCCGGTGTGCGCGGTGTCGCCCGGGCGATCAGCGGCACGCTGGGCTTTTGTTATTCGCAGATCAATGCGCCTTTGTTATGGCATGGCCAGGGCATCGGCTCCATCGCTGTCCTGCGCGATGTTGCGGAGGCCCACAGCGTCAGCCAGGGTTTCAGCCCGCAGGAACACGCCCTGCTCAAGACCTTCGCCGACCAGGCGGCGATCGCGATCCAGAACGCGCGGCTGTTCAAGCAGACCCAGCAGGCGCTCGAGCGCCAGACCGCCACCGCCGACGTGTTGCGCGTGCTGGGCAGCTCGATGACCGACACCCAGCCGGTGTTCGACGCCATCGTGCGCAACTGCAGCACGCTGCTGCACGGCAGCCGGGTGGTGTTCTGGCTGGTCGAGGCCGACGGGGTGCGGGCGCGCGCCAGCAACGGGCAACAGCCGGGTCTGGTGCTGCCAATGGACAAGTCCAGCACCATTGGCGCCTGCATACTGGAATCGCGTGTCATCTACCTGCCGGACCTGTTGGCCGCCGCGCAGCAGTACCCGTTGCTGCTGCAACTTGGTGTGAAGAGTGGTTTTGGCTCAGGCCTCTATACGCCGCTCATGCACGAGGGCCGGGCCATCGGCGCTCTGGCGGTGCTGCAAAAGGGTGCCAATGCGTTCAACGGCCAGGACATCGCCCTGCTTGCTCCTTTTGCCGACCAGGCGGTGATAGCGATCCACAACGTGCGCCAGTTCAAGGACACGCAGGAGGCGCTGGAGCGGCAGACAGCCACGTCGGAAGTGCTGCAAGTCATCAGCAGCTCGGTGTCCGATACCGTGCCGGTGTTCGAAAAAATCCTGGAAAGCTGCCGGCGGCTGTTCGGTGGCGACCAGAACGGGATCTCGCTGGTTCAGGCAGACGGGCAGGTCGATTACGTGGCGCTGCTGACCCAGAGCGCCGAGATCGAAGCATCCGTCAGGTGGGGCTTTCCCAGGCCTTTGAACGACTCCTACCAGGGCTACGCAATCCGCAAGGGCCGGGTGGTGAACTACCCGGACATCGTCAACGGGCCGGGCGTGCCAGAGGCGATGCGCCAGCACGGCCGTGCGATAGGCAACTATTCGTTGCTGGTGGCACCCATGTTGTGGCAGGGCAAGGGCATAGGGACCATCCACGTGGTCCGGACGCCGCCGCGCCCCTACAACGACAAGGAGGCCGAGCTGCTCAAGACCTTCGCCGACCAGGCGGTGATCGCGATCCAGAATGCGCGGCTGTTCAACGAGACGCAGGAGGCGCTGAGTCGCGAGACCGCCAGTGCCGAGATCCTGCGCGTGATC
>JANNDB010000270.1:0-2265 GCA_031387285.1 Betaproteobacteria bacterium
AAAGGCCAGCGGTGTCCAGCCGGTTTGCGGGCGCAGTTTTTCCTGGCCCACGTAGTGCGCCCAGCCGCCGCCGCTTTGGCCGATGCAGCCGCACATCATGAGCATGTTGATCACACCGCGGTAGTTCATGTCGCTGTGGTACCAGTGGTTCATCGCCGCACCGATGATGACCATCGATTTGCCACGGGTCTTGTCGGCGTTCTCCGCGAATTGCCGCGCCACCGTGATGAGCTGCGCGCGCGGGGTGCCGGTGATGCGCTCCTGCCAGGCTGGCGTGTACGGGGTGTCATCGTCAAAGCTCGCCGCTGCCATTTCACCCGGCAGGCCGCGCGCGATGCCGTAATTGGCCACCTGCAGGTCGAACACCGTGGCCACCAGCGCGCTGCGTTCCTCGCCCGCCTTGCCCAGCGAAATGCGCTGTACCGGTACGGTCCGCACCAGCACGTCCTTGACCGAGTCGCCCGAGTTGTTGCCCGAAAAATGCGGTGTCGCGATACCGCCGAAGTACGGAAATCCGACGCGGGCAGTCTGCGCGCCGGGTGGTTCGCCTTCGAGTACCGAAAGCTTGAGTTTGACCTCGGCCCCATGGCGCGCCTCCCTGGCCTCCAGGTTCCACTGACCTTCGTCGGCGCGTCCGTCCGGCCCCCAGCGGAAACCGATCGCACCATGGGGCAGGACCACCTTGCCGTGTTCGTCGAAGGCGACCGTCTTCCATTCCGGGTTGTTGGCCTGGCCGAGTTTGCCGTTGAAGTCCGATGCGCGCACATAGCGGTCCGGCACCATGATGGTTTCGCCGCCGGGCAGGACGTGCTTCTTGAGCATGACCAGCATCGGCATGTCGGTGTAGCGCCGCACGTAATCGTCGAAGTAGGCGCTGCGTGGCTTGCCGCCGTCGGGGAAATAGAACTCCTTGAGGATCACGTGGCCCATGGCCATCGCAACGGCGGCATCGGTGCCCTGCTTGGGGTGCATCCAGATGTCGGCCAGCTTGGCGACTTCGGAATAGTCGGGAGTGACGGCCACCGTCTTGGCGCCCTTGTATCGGACCTCGGTGAAGAAGTGCGCGTCCGGCGTGCGCGTCTGCGGCACGTTGGAGCCCCAGGCGATGATGAAGCTGGAGTTGAACCAGTCGGCGGATTCCGGTACATCGGTCTGTTCGCCCCAGACCTGCGGACTGCTGGGCGGCAGGTCGCAATACCAGTCGTAGAAACTCATGCACACGCCGCCAATGAGGCTCAGATAGCGGCTCCCGGCGGCGTAGCTGACCATGGACATCGCCGGGATGGGCGAGAAGCCGATGATGCGGTCCGGGCCGTGCCTCTTGATCGTGTAGACATTGGCTGCGGCGATGATCTCGTTCACCTCGTCCCAGCTCGAACGCACCATGCCGCCGAGTCCGCGCACGCTCTGGTAGTCACGCCGCGTGGCGTCGTTCTCGACAATCGCCGCCCACGCGTCCACCGGGTCATGCGCCATGCGGGCCGCACGCCAGGTCTTGAGCAGCCGTCCGCGCACCATCGGGTACTTGACGCGGTTGGCGCTGTACAGGTACCAGCTGTAGCTGGCGCCACGCGCACAGCCACGCGGTTCGTGGTTGGGCATGTCCCAGCGTGTGCGCGGGTAGTCGGTCTGCTGGGTTTCCCAGGTCACGATCCCGCCCTTGACGTAGATCTTCCAGGAGCACGAGCCGGTGCAGTTCACGCCGTGGGTGGAGCGCACGATCTTGTCATGCGCCCAGCGGTTGCGGTAGGCGTCCTCCCAGGTGCGGTCTTCGCCAGTGGTGACACCGTGCGCTCCTGAGAACGGCTCACGCGGCGCAGAAAAGTAGCTCAGGCGGTCGAGAAAATGGCTCATGGACGGACTCCGTTGGAATGGGGCTTGTCAGGGGTTTTGCACATAGGCGCCCTTGCGCAGGTAGAACCACCAGTTCAGGACCAGGCACACGGCATAAAACACCGCAAAGCCGTACATCGCGTATTGCGGTGTCCCGGCCTTGATCTGGTTGCCGATCACGATGGGTGCCACGAAGGCGCCATAGGCGGCGATGGCCGAGGTCCACCCCAGCACGGGGCCGGCCTGGGTGCGGTCGAAGATCACGCCGATGGTGCGGAAGGTGGAGCCGTTGCCGATGCCACTGGCGGCAAACAGGAGGACGTAAAGGCCCAGGAATGCCGGGAAGTACTGCTCCGGCGTGGCCGATCCGTAGGCCTGCATCATCACGTAGCCGACGGCGGCCGAGGCGCCCACCATGACCACCGAGATGAT
>JANNDB010000277.1:0-2200 GCA_031387285.1 Betaproteobacteria bacterium
TGGACGCGGGGCTGCCGGATGCCTGACCCTCTGGCGCTGCGCGGCCTGTGCCTTTTCCATCTCGGCGATGCTCGTCGTCGGGCGCAGTCGCATGAAGTCGGCCAGGTCATCGATGAGCCCCAAAGCCTGGACCGCCCGCACGTAGGTCTCCATGGTCGTGAGCCCTGTCGCCTCTAGTTTCTTGATGGCGCCGACCGAGACGCCGGCGCGCGCCGCGAGATCCTGCTGGGTCACGGATTTCGCCAGGCGCTGTGCGCGCAAGCGCTGGCCGAGCTCGCGAACGACCTCGGGTGCGGTAGCAAAGGTGATATCGAGCATAGTGGAAGCCGGTCTTTATAACAGCTTCACTATTGTACATTATGGTCAATTAATGACCATAATGTACATATTATTGAATATTAGTGGTCGCGCATGCGCGCGCGCAGCCGCGCGATCGACTGGCTGTGCAACTGGCACACGCGCGATTCGGTGACGCCCAGAACGACGGCGATCTCCTTGAGGTTCATGTCCTGCTCGTAGTACATGCTCATCACGTACTGCTCGCGCTCGGGTAGCAGCTTGATCGCATCGACGAGGGATTTGCGCAGGCGCTGGTCGCGCAGCATCTGCATCGGGTCGGCGCCTTCGTCGGCGTCGTAGCGGTCCAGAAAACCGTCTTCGCCTTCACCGCCATGCGCCATGTCTTCCAGGTACACCAGCTGGGTGCCGCGCACCTTGCCCAGCAAGGTCTGGTATTGCGCCAGGCCCATGCCGAGTTCCGCCGCAATTTCCGACTCCAGAGGCGTACGCCCCAACTGGTGCTCGAGCCGGCGCAGGGCCTGCTCGATGTCCTTCTGGCTCTTGCGCGAGCCGCGTGACATCCAGTCGTTTTCGCGCAGCTCGTCGATCATTGCGCCGCGGATGCGCTGCGTGGCAAAGGTCTCGAACTGCACGCCCTGGGCCACCTCGTAACGCGACAGCGCCTCCGACAGGCCCATCAAACCCACCTGGATCAGGTCATCGACCTGCACACTCGCGGGCAGCTTGGCCATCATGTGGTGCGCCAGCTTGCGCACCAGCGGCTGGTACTGGCGGATCAGGGCATCCCGGTCGAGTTGCCCCTTGGCGGTGTACATCAAAGGCTCTCCGCGCGCACGAGGCGCCTGGTTGGCACAAGGCAAAGGCTGGAGTTCATGGTAGCAAAAGGCCCGCTCGCGCGCCACCCAAGAAAACGCCGGGCCGCCCCCAAGTTTTCTTGCACCCCCTCGGGGTGCCTGGCGAAGCCAGGGCTGGGGGCAATCTCAGGCATGCAGGGTTCCGGCGCTGCGGCCGTGCATGTCGGGCTGGATGAAGAAGAAACCCAGATCGGCCGCCTTGGGATCGAACGCCGACTTGCTGCTGGCGCGCATCGATAGCCGCACCAGCTCCGCGGCGTCCGCGTTTTCCCAGTCCTGCGGTACCTTCTGACCCGTCGTGACGCCGCGCACCACCAGCTGGTGGCGGATCGCCACGTCGATGGCCGGCCCGAGCTTGACGGCTTCGTCGATCTTGGACAACACCGTGTGCTGGGTGGCGCCGGTCTTGAAGGCGCCGACGACTTCGTCCAGCGTGTCGCCCTGCGCGCCGGCATTGAGCACCAGCAGCCGTTTGATGCCAGGCAGGTCGAGCACGTCCATCGAGTCGTCCTTGCGCGGATCGCGCGGCGCCACACCGCTGGTATCGATCAACACCATTTTCTTGTTGGCAAACAAGCCCAGCAGATCCTGCAAGGCAGCGCGGTCGTGCGCCAGGTGCGCCACCAGGCCCAGGCCGCGGGCGTGGTCGCGCAGTTGGTCGTGCGCGCCCACACGCTGGATGTCCAGCGTGATCATGCCCACACTGGCCGCGCCGTGCGCCTGCGCACACTGGCCGGCTAGCTTGGCGACCGTGGTGGTCTTGCCGACCCCGGTGGCACCGACCAGCGCATGGCAACCGCCCTCGTCGTGCAGGGCCTGCGGATGGGTCTTCAGGTTGCGTTCGATCGCGTCCATCATCCAGTGGATGGCGTCGCCGGCGGAGAGCGACTCGGGCATGCGCTCCAGGATTGCACGCGCGAGTGTCGGCGAGTAGCCCGCGCGCATCAACTTGAGCATGAGGTTGGACTGGATCGGGTGCGCGCGCGCCTGGCCGAGCCAGGCAAAGGTGTTGAAACGGTCCTCGATCAGGTCGCGCATCGCCTGCA
>JANNDB010000845.1:0-5101 GCA_031387285.1 Betaproteobacteria bacterium
GTGGTGTTGTCAGACCAGACGCTGGACAACCTCAAGGCGGCCGACGCCGTGACGGGCAGCCTGATCGGCGACGCCCTCAACCACTGGGACGACATCGAGGTCTTCTTCAAGGGCCGCAGCGTGCGCTCGGGTGGACACGGCTTCTGTGGCATCGGACGCAAGCACCTGCTCAATATCCTGCAGGACCGCTGCCTTGCCCTGGGTGTGGAACTGGTCTTTGAAGCCGACGTGGCCGACGATCAGGCCCTGGCGCAGCAGTACCGTGCAGACCTGGTGATCGCCAGCGACGGCCTGAACAGCCGCATCCGCACCCGTTACGCCGACGTCTACCAACCCGACATCGATACCCGCCTGTGCCGCTTCGTCTGGCTGGGCACCCACAAGACGTTTGACGCTTTCACCTTTGCCTTCGAGCAGACCGAACACGGCTGGTTCCAGGCCCATGCCTACAAGTACGACGCCAGCACCTCCACCTTCATCGTGGAAACACCGCAGGCGGTGTGGCGCGCGCATGGCCTGGAGGAGATGAGCCAGGAGGAGGGCATTGCGTTCTGCCAGCGCCTGTTTGCCCGGTACCTGGACGGGAACGAACTGATCAGCAACGCGAAGCACTTGCGTGGCTCGGCGAACTGGATCCGTTTTCCGCGCGTGATGTGCAAGACCTGGGTGCACCAGGTGCCATTGGCGCACGGGACGGTGCCATTCGTGCTGATGGGCGACGCCGCCCATACCGCCCATTTCTCCATCGGCAGCGGCACCAGGCTGGCACTGGAAGACGCGATCGATCTGGCGGCAAGTTTTGCAACCGCAACGCGGATCGGCGGCCCGTCGGGCGACATGCCAAGCGTATTGCGCGACTATGAGGCGCGGCGCAGCGTGGAAGTACTGAAGATCCAGAACGCGGCGCGCAATTCGACCGAATGGTTCGAAAACGTCGACCGCTACAACGGCATGCAGATCGAGCAGTTCGCCTACTCGCTGTTGACGCGCTCGCAGCGCATCAGCCACGAGAATCTGCGGCTGCGCGACCACGGCTGGGTGCAGGGCTTCGAGCGCTGGATGGCGGGCGCGTTGCCGCGTCCGGCGGGGCTGGCGGATCCGGCGCCCGCGCCGGCGAATGGTCCCGCGGTCCTCCCGATGTTGTTGCCGCTGCAGGTGCGTGGCACCCGGCTGAAGAACCGCGTGGTGGTCTCGCCGATGGCCACCTACAGCGCGGTGGACGGTGTGGTGCAGGATTTCCACCTGGTGCACCTGGGCGCGCGTGCCTTGGGTGGCGCTGCGCTGGTGATGGTCGAGATGACCAGTCCCGAACCCAACGGCCGCATCACCTACGGCTGCCCCGGGCTATGGAATGACACGCAGCAACAGGCCTTTGGGCGCATCGTCGATTTCGTGCATGGGCAAAGCAGCGCCTGCATCGGGTTGCAGCTTGGCCATAGCGGGCCCAAGGGCTCCACCCAGCTGGGTTGGGAGGAGACCGACGAGCCCCTGCCGGCAGACAGCCCGCTGCCGAACTGGCCGCTGCTTTCCGCCAGCGCGATTGCCTACGGTCCGCAGAACCAGCAGCCGGCCGCCATGACCCGCGCCGACATGGACGCCATGACGGCCGCTTTTGTGGCATCCACGCGCCGGGCGGCCGCCGCCGGATTCGATTGGCTGGAACTGCATTGCGCGCACGGTTACCTGCTGTCTGCCTTCATCTCGCCGTTGACCAATACCCGCACCGACGCCTATGGTGGCCAGGGTAGCGCCGGGCTGGAGAATCGCTGCCGTTACCCGCTGGAGGTGTTTCGCGCGATGCGCGCCGCCTGGCCGCAGGAGCGACCGATGAGCGTGCGCATCTCGGCGCACGACTGGGCCGAAGGCGGCAATACGGCCGACGACGCGGTGCAGGTGGCGCGCCTGTTCAAGGCCGAAGGCTGCGACATGATCGACGTTTCCTCCGGGCAAACCACACGTGCTGCCAAGCCCGTGTACGGGCGCATGTACCAGACGCCGTTTGCCGACCGCATCCGCAACGAGGCTGGCATACAGACCATTGCCGTAGGCGCGATTACCCAGGCCGATCAGGTGAACAGCATCATCGCGGCCGGACGTGCCGATCTGTGCGCCATTGCGCGCCCCCATCTGGCTGATCCGGCCTGGACCTTGCACGAGGTCGCGGCGTTGCAGGCACGTGACGTGGACTGGCCGCGTCAATACCTGAGCGGCCGCGACCAGTTGTACCGGGAGCTGCAGAAACAGCGGCAAACCCAGCTGCCGGCTTCCGCCGCTGCCGCCAACGACGAAGGGCTGGCCTGATGGACCAGGAGGCGCGGCTGGATGGCAGCGCGGAGCACCCCGAGGCGCTGCGGCTCTGGCTGCGTCTGCTCACCTGTACGCAGCTGGTCGAGACGCAGATACGCAGTCGTCTGCGCGAACACTTTGACACGACCCTGCCACGGTTTGATCTGCTGGCCCAGCTGGAGCGTGCGCGCGACGGACTGAAGATGAACGAGTTGTCGCGCCGCATGATGGTGACGGGGGGCAACGTGACGGGCATTACCGATCAGCTGGTGGCCGAGGACATGGTGGAGCGCGTTCCGGTACCGGGTGACCGCAGAGCCTACCGGGTGCGCCTCACGGTCAAGGGACGAAAGGCTTTTGCCGACATGGCGCATGCGCATGAAGACTGGGTTGTCGAGGCTTTTGCCGGTCTGTCGTCGCGCGACATCACAACCCTGCACCGGCTGCTCGGCAAGGTCAAACAACATGTGCGACCCGCACACACCACATCACCATGAAACACTACATTGGCAGTACCAACCCCATGCGCAGCCGCTTCGTCCCGACGGCGCCCTACCAGGCCCGGCACTTTCAGTGGCATTGCGAGGGCCCGGTCGGAACGATCATGCTGAACCGGCCGGAACGCAAGAACCCGCTGACTTTTGATTCCTACGCCGAACTGGTGGCACTGTTCGATGCCTTGCGCCGCAGCACCGATGTCAAGGTGATCGTGATCGCCGGCGCGGGCGGCAATTTCTGCTCGGGCGGCGATGTGCACGAGATCATCGGCCCGCTCACCAGGATGAGCATGCCGGAATTGCTCGAATTCACGCGCATGACCGGCGATCTGGTCAAGACCATGCGCAACTGCCCGCAACCCGTGATCGGCGCGATCGACGGCATTTGCGCAGGCGCCGGTGCCATGATGGCGCTGGCCTGCGACATCCGGTTTGGAACCGCTGCCAGCAAGACCGCCTTCCTGTTCACACGCGTTGGACTGGCAGGTGCCGACATGGGCGCCTGTGCACTGTTACCGCGGGTGATAGGACAGGGCCGCGCCAGCGAGCTGCTCTTTACCGGTCGCGCCATGACGGCCCGCGAGGGGCTGGACTGGGGCTTCTTCAACGCCTTGCACGACAGCGCCGACCTGCTGGCCAAGGCGCAGGCCTTTGCCGCCGAACTGGCTGCGGGCCCGACATTTGCGCACAGCATGACCAAGACCATGTTGCAGCAGGAATGGGCCATGACCATCGAGCAGGCGGTGGAAGCCGAGGCGCAGGCGCAGGCGATCTGCATGCAGACGCAGGATTTCCACCGCGCCTTCAACGCCTTTGCGGCGAAGCAGAAGCCGTCATTTGGAGGCGATTGACAGTGGGCGCCCCTACCGCGCAGTTCGAGCTGCCCTTCTTCGAGCCGGTGCACCGGGAGCTGGCCTGCAGGCTGTCTGCCTGGGCACAGCAACAGGTGGTGGATGAAAGCGACGACCGCCTCGCCTGTCGCGCCTGGGTGCGACTGCTCGGTGAAGCGGGATGGCTGCGCTACTGTGTGCCGGCGCAGTTTGGCGGGGCCTTGCCGGCGCTGGATTCGCGCGCTCTGGTGATCCTGCGGGAGACCCTGGCGTTCTATTCGCCGCTGGCCGATTTCGCCTTTGCCATGCAGGGCCTGGGCAGCGGCGCCATCACGCTGGCCGGAACGCCGCAGCAGCAGGCGCACTACCTGCCGGCAGTCGCGTCGGGGACGAAGATTGCGGCTTTCGCCCTGAGCGAGTCGGACGCCGGGTCCGACGTGGGAGCCATGGCGATGAGCGCGCGGCTCGATGACGCTGGCACGGCGTTCAGGCTGGACGGCAGCAAGACCTGGATCAGCAATGGCGGCATTGCGGACTACTACTGTGTTTTTGCCAAGACCGAAGCGCAACTGGGCACGCGTGGCATCACGGCCTTTCTGGTGGACGCCGGCACACCCGGCCTGGACGACTCCGAACATATCGCGGTGATGGCGCCGCATCCGCTGGCGACGCTGCGCTTCGATGATTGCCGTATTCCGGCCGGCGCACAGCTCGGTGCGGTCAATGGCGGTTTCAAGCTTGCCATGCGCACACTGGACATTTTTCGTGCGTCAGTGGCCGGCGCGGCCCTGGGCATGGCGCGGCGTGCCCTGTTCGAAGCCGTCGCGCACGCGCGCTCGCGCAAGATGTTCGGCCAGCGTCTGGGCGATTTCCAGCTGACGCAAGCCAAACTGGGTGACATGGCCGCGCTGCTCGACGCCGCCGCCTTGCTGACCTACCGCGCGGCATGGTTGCGTGACTGTGTCGGGACCGCCACCGCGGAGCAGGCGCAGGCCTATTCGGCGCAAGCGGCGATGGCCAAGATGGCCGCCACCGAGAACGCCCAGCGTGTGATCGACATGGCGCTGCAGATGCACGGCGGGTTGGGGGTTAAGGTCGGCTCGAAGGTGGAGAGCCTTTATCGCGACATTCGCTCCCTGCGCATCTACGAGGGTGCGACGGAAGTGCAGCAACTGATCATTGGCAAGTCCGTTCTGAAAGGCTGAAACCATGGCGCTTTCTGCCCAGATTGACCGTTTTGTACATGACCGCCTGCCCGCACCGGATGCGATGCCGGTGCTCCGGCTGGATGCGCCTGAACTGCAGTTCCCGGAGCAACTCAATCTGGTTGAACGCCTGCTTGACGGCGCCCTGGAAAAGGGCTGGGCCGACGCGCCCATGTTGCGCGCCCCCGGTGTGCTGGTGACGTATGCACAGGCGATGGCGCGCGTGGATGCGATTGCGCAGGTGCTGGTGCACGACTGCGCACTGGTTCCGGGCAATCGTGTG
>JANNDB010000300.1:0-3189 GCA_031387285.1 Betaproteobacteria bacterium
GTTGCAGCCGCCACTACCCGCAAGCGCGGCATCCTGGCGCCCGATGCCATCAACCGCGCGTTCGCGCCAGGCGGGTTCCTGCAGACCTTCGACCTGCGGCCGGAGCTTGCACGCGTCACGGCGCCCACACTGATCCTGGCCGGGCGCCATGACTGGATCTGCCCGGTGGAGTTCAGCGAGGAAATCCAACAACTCATTCCCGGGTCGGACTTGCGCATCTTCGAGAACAGCAGCCACTCGATCCGCAGCGATGAGCCGCAGGCGATGCTGGAGGCGATACGCGGGTTTGTCACGCCATGAGGCGTCGCCTTTGGCGGTCCTGCAATCCGCATTGCGGCACGCGACCGAAGCCAACGATTGCCGGTGGTCTGCGTGGCAGCCACTCGCTCCGCGGTGGCGCGGCGCAAGCGCATAATTTGATGTGATCAGGCCAGCGCGGCTTCCGACCGCGGGCAACAGCGCTCTACAGGAGGCCGGATGCGACGCCGCACCGTTATCACTGCCGCCGCGGCATGCACCGTTGCTGTAGCGCAAGAAAGCCACGCACAAACCGCGGGCACGCCACGCCGGCTGGGCGTGCTTCTCAGCGGCAATGACGCGTTCGCGAAACGCTTTGCGGCTGACACCGTACTCAAGAAACTGCAGGAGCTGGGTTGGGCGGAGGGCAACAATCTGGTAGTGGACTATCGGTCCGCCGAGGGCGTTCCGGATCGCCTGCCGCAAGCGGCGGCACAACTGGTGGAACTCAAGCCCGATGTGATATTTGCCGGGGGCAACGCTTTCAATCTGGACGCCGCGCGCAGGGCCAGCAACAGCATTGCCATCGTCATGGCGGGGGGATATGCCGACAACGTGGCCGCAGGTGTGATCCAGAGCCTTGCCTGACCAGGCGGCAATGTCACGGGGATGGCGGCCATTTCGGCCACGATTCCCGCCAAGCGGCTGCAGCTATTGAAGCAAACCCTGCCCGCCCTGACACGGGTTGCGTACCTGCTCGAGCCAGGGATGGCGGGCCAATCGGCTCTCGAGGAGCTGATCGCCCAAGCCGGCCGAGCCTTGAACCTGGAACTGACCCGCTACGTGCTGCGCACTTCTTCCGAATTCGAAGCCGCGATCCAACAGGCCAGGGCGGCGCAGGTCCAGGCGATGTACGTAAATGGCACGCCCCTTTTCAGCGTCTTTAATGCGCGTGGCCTTGCAGAACTATTGATCAAGTACAAGTACCCGTCGATGGCGTACTGGAATTACCAGGCTGACCAAGGCTTTCTGATGGGTTACAGCGCGGATGTCAGCGACTTGTACCGCCGGTCTGCCGCGTATATCGACAAGATATTTCGTGGCGCCAAACCGGGCGATCTTCCGGTGGAGGAGCCAACCCAATACGAGTTCGTGATCAACCTCAAGACGGCCAAACTGATCGGCGTGACCATTCCGCAGGATGTGCTGCTACGGGCGGACCGGGTGATCGCATGAGGCTGAGCGACTTCGCCAAGGGCTGCGGATTGTCGCCAAGATTCTCAGGGGCGCGAGACCGGCCGACATTCCCATTGAACAGGCGACCAAGCACAACGTCATGATCAACCTGACGACAGCACGTGCCATGGGACTGGAGATCCCGCAATCGGTCTTGTTGCAGGCTACGGAGGTGATCGAATGAAGCCCCAAGGGCCGTACGTCAGGCGCGGGACGGGCTGCGCTTTCCCAGTCCCTCGGCGATCATCGCCAATACCAGGGAGTTCAGAGAGACGCCCTCGGCTTTCGCCCGGGCAGTGAGCTGCACATGCATGGAACGTGGAAGGCGCGCCAGGACCTTTCCAGAAGCGGATGCAGGCATAAAGTCCGCCACGCTAAACGCCGGCCTGGGAACTTCGCGCCCCATCTCCACCATGGCGCTGACGGTGGCGAGAAAAGCCTCTCTGCCGTCGGCTATTGCAGCAAGCTCGGTTTCGCCATCCGCCAGGACGCCGGGAATATCGGGCATGGTGAACAGGAAGCCTCCGCCATCCGCCTTGCCTATCGGGCTCACGAGATGGCTATACGCCTCAAAGGGAAATGGGGGATTCGTTCTGGCAATCCGCTTGACTGGCATGGCTTACTCCTGGATCTGGTCGATCAACGCGACGAAGCGCTTGATGTAAACGGCTTTGATGGGCCGATGAGCAGGCACAGACAACGGGTCTTTGACCGCCCAATGTGAAAAAACGTGATGACTGCCCCCGGTGCTTCGCACCTCCAGACCGTATTGACCCGCAACGGTGAGCAGTTTGGCCATGACCCAATCGTTCGGGTTTTGGCGCATTGCATTGAGCAACTTGGTCGCCGAGTTCACCCGTCAATGATAGTCCCAGTGATATCACTTTGCAAGCGAACCGGTCCGACTGCCACGACCTGGCACAGTAGCCAAACGACGGTCCCGGGCCCATAATTTGTGCAAGCTTGCTTGCGCGGTTTTGCGCCCCAAGGAGCCAGCCCTTTGAAGGAGCGAGGATGCTGCGACGTACTACTTTATCCCTGGCAGGCGGATCGTGCTGGTCGACAAGAAGTACCTTGCGGCCATGGGCCTGACCGTCCCGCAGCCCGTATTGCTGCAAGCCACCGAGGTGCTCGAATGAAGCGGCGCCAGATTGTCGCCGCCGCTGGCTCATGCATTCTTCTTGGCGCATTCCCTGGCCGGGCGCAGACAACAGGATCAACGCGCCGCCTTGGCATTCTCGCGACTGGCCTGGGCTCGGATGCTGAGAACAAGCGCTTTCTGGAATTCACCGTGTTCAAGCGGCTGCAGGAGCTGGGTTGGACCATGGGCGGCAACCTTGTGGTGGATTACCTCTCCGCAGAGGGACACTACGAGCGTCTTCCCGGCCTTGCCCAACAACTCGTGCAACTAAAGCCGGATGTCATATTCACCGGTGGCGCCGCACAAAACCTGGACGCCGCGCGCATGGCCACCAGCTCGGTTGCCATCGTGATGGCTGGTGGTTATACCGATCCCGTGGGCGCCGGAATCATTCGAAGCCTGGCCCGGCCCGGCGGCAACATCACAGGCATGGCAACGACGTCGGATGCCATCCCGGCCAAGCGGCTGCAACTCCTGAAGGAGTGTCTTCCAGGGCTGAACCGTGTGGGTATGCTCGTGGACCAAGCAGGCCAGTCATCCCCGGCAAATACCAATGTACTGCACGATGCCGCGGC
>JANNDB010000301.1:0-5636 GCA_031387285.1 Betaproteobacteria bacterium
GTGTGAGCCCGGGGGGACGGCGCAATCTACGATTGATTTAACCATGATTCTTGTTGCGGGCTCCGCCAATCTGGACTTTGTTGTGCGCGCGGCGCATATCCCCGCAGCGGGCGAGACCGTGCTGGGCCATACCTTCAAGACCTACCCCGGTGGCAAAGGGGCGAACCAGGCTGTCGCCAGCGCGCGGGCCGGCGGTGCGTCAACCCATATGCTGCTGGCACTGGGTGACGATGCCTATGCGCGTCCGCTGGAGGAGTCATTGCGTGCTGCCGGCGTGGATCTGCATGTGCTGCGCTCCCCATCGCAGCCCACCGGGACGGCCTTCATTTGTGTGTCTGACGATGCCGAGAACGCCATCACGGTGGCGCCGGGAGCCAACCTGCTGCTGGCCGGCGAACACCTCCCGCCGCTGACGGGCTGCAGCCACCTCCTGATGCAGTTGGAGACACCGCTGGCAGCGGTAACGGCCTATGCCCGCGCGGCACGTGCTGCTGGCGTAAAAGTGGTTCTGAACGCCGCGCCGGCACAGCCCTTGCCAGCCGAACTGCTGTCCCTGATCGATATCCTGGTGGTCAACGAAGGCGAACTTGCCGAAATCGCTGCCAGCAAAGGCGGAATTGCCCATTGCCTGGACAAGGTGCCGGTACCCGTGATCGTTGTCACGCTGGGCGCGCGCGGATGTTGCGCGCGTGTCGGCAAGGACTACCTGTTGCAAAACGCCTTTGCCGTCAAACCTGTGGACACCACCGGCGCCGGCGACACCTTCTGTGGCGTCCTGGTGGCAGCCCTGGACGGTGGTCATGATCTCGCTTTGGCCATGCGCCACGCGAGTGCCGCGGGCGCACTGGCGTGTTTGCTGCCGGGCGCCCAGTCCAGCATCCCGACGGTCCAGGCCGTTGCCGAATTTGTCCACATGCACGCTCCGGCTGCGGATACCAGCGCACTGCGTACCTACTGCGGCCTCCCCAAGGCGGCCTGAACCCCTGAAACCCATGAACCCCAACAAACGACACAAAGTCATTTATGACACGGATCCGGGCGTCGACGACGCCATGGCCCTCTATTTCGCGCTGGCGCATCCGGACATTGAGGTGGTGGGCATCACCACGACCTTCGGCAACGTCAGCGTCGAGCAGGCCGCGACCAACGCGCTGTACCTGATGGACCTCGCGGGCTACAGCGCGCCGGTTACAAAGGGTGTGGCCACGCCTTGGGTGAAGAAGCCCGAAGCGCCACCGGCCCACATCCATGGTGCCGACGGCCTGGGCAACCTGGGCACCCGGCGCCCTGTAAAGGCGCAACTGGACCCGCGCTCCTCGGCGCAGTTCATTGTCGATACGGCGCGTGCACACCCCGGCGAGATAAGCCTCGTGGCCGTAGGGCCCCTGGGCAACCTGAGCCTGGCGCTGGCGATCGAGCCGCGGCTGCCCCAATTGCTGCGCGAGGTTGTGATCATGGGCGGCACCGTACTCGAGCCAGGCAACGTGTCGCCGGTTGCGGAGGCGAACATCTGGAATGACCCGCATGCCGCCGACCGGGTGTTCACGGCGGGCTGGAAACTGACCATGGTCGGGCTCGACGTGACGCACCGGGTGGTGGTGCTGCTGGACATGTTCGAAAAATTTGCGCAAAAGCACCAGCACCCGGCGACCGACGTATTGCGCGACGGCGTGAAGTTCTATTCCCGCTTTTACAGCGACCTGTACAAGAATCTGGCGGCCAGTCCGGGCTGTTTTGCGCACGACCTGCTGGCCTTCGTCTATCTGGTGCGTCCCGACCTGTTCACGGTCGACACCAAATCGGTGCGGGTTTCCACAGACGACCTGGCCCAGGGCCAGACCATCGTGAATCGGCGCGACTTCATCGACTACGCCCAAGCGGGCTGGGAGCCTGAGCGGCCACGCACACAGGTATGCATGGCGGTCAACGCCCAAGCCTGCATACAGCTATTTGAAGAGACCATGATGTCCGACTGGCTGGCGCGCGCCTGAGCGCGTGGGCGCCCGCGTTCCAGGCATCGAAGACCGTCAGCAGGCAGCAGGAGAGAGCGCATGCAGTTCCCCATCGTCGATTACCGCGACCCCAACGCCGGACGCGACTTCTGCGCCAGCCTCGCCGCCACCGGCTTTGGCGTGTTGAGCAACCATCCGCTGGACCGTTCCCTGGTCGACGGCATCTACGCCGAGTGGCTGGGGTTTTTCGGCTCTGAGGCCAAGCACCGCTACGCCTATGACAAGGTCAAGCTGGACGGCTATTTTTCCCCAACGGTGTCGGAAACCGCCAAGGGCGAGACGCGGCGCGATCTCAAGGAGTTCTTCCATATCTATCCCTGGGGCCGCTACCCGGCTGAGGTGTCGGATGCCGCGCGGCGTTATTACGGCGAAGGCAGCGCGCTGGCGGCGCAACTGCTGAGCTGGGTCGAGGCGTATTCGCCGGCGCAGGTCCGAGCCCGCTACTCCATGCCGTTGCCCAGCATGATCGAAGGCTGCCAGGAGACTCTGCTGCGGGTACTGCACTATCCGCCGCTCACGGGTGATGAGGAACCGGGCGCCGTTCGCGCAGCGGCGCACGGTGATATCAACTTGCTGACCATCCTGCCCGCAGCCACCGAGCCCGGGCTGCAGGTACTGGGCAAGGATGGCGCCTGGAACGATGTGCCCTGTGATTTTGGCCTGCTGATCGTGAATATTGGCGACATGCTGCAGGAGGCGTCGGGCCACTATTACCCGTCTACCGTGCACCGAGTGCTCAACCCCACCGGGGCGGCGGCGCGCAAGTCGCGTGTGTCGCTACCACTGTTCCTGCATCCGCGACGTGAAATAGTGTTGTCTGAGCGCTACACAGTTGGCAGCTACTTTGAAGAGCGCATGCGCGAACTCAGCCGCAACGGCTGAGCTTATATTCCCCCTAAAGTCTAACGACATCACAAAAATGTAGTTTGCAATATAAGAGGCGCCTCCTACAGTGTGATCCGTCCCCTGATTTCCGGGCAGATCACCCATGTACCAATACACCGAATTCGACCGCCAATTTGTAAAAAGCCGCGCTGCGCAATACCGCGACCAGTTGCAGCGCAACCTGGAAGGTACGCTGGGCGACGACGAGTTCCGCCCGCTGCGGCTGCAAAACGGCTGGTACGTGCAGCGCTTCGCCCCGATGCTGCGGGTCGCCGTGCCGTATGGCGAACTTTCCAGCGCGCAGCTGCGCGTGCTGGCGCAAATAGCCCGCGAGTACGACCGCAAGGATGAAAACCACCTCGACAAGGCCAACCCCGGACTGAGCGATCTGGGCTCGCTGCCCTCGGGTTACGCCCACTTCACCACGCGCCAGAACGTCCAGTACAACTGGATTCCGCTGCACCGCAGCGCGGACGTGATGGACCTGCTGGCCAGCGTGAACATGCACGGCATCCAGACCAGCGGCAACTGCATCCGCAACATCACCAGCGACGAACGTGCCGGTATTGCCGTGGACGAAATCGCCGATCCGCGCCCGTTCTGCGAGATCCTGCGCCAGTGGAGCACGCTGCACCCGGAGTTCGCCTTCCTGCCACGCAAGTTCAAGATTGCCGTGACCGGCGCCATCGAAGACCGCGCCGCGACCTATTGGCATGATGTGGGCCTGCACCTGCTGCGCAATGCCGAAGGCGCACTCGGCTTTCGGGTTCTGGTGGGCGGAGGCATGGGCCGCACACCGGTGATTGCCAGCACGATCCGCGAGTTCCTGCCCTGGGACCAGGTGCTGAACTACCTTGAAGCCGTGGTGCGCGTCTACAACCGCTGGGGCCGCCGCGACAACCTGTACAAGGCGCGCATCAAGATTCTCGTAAAGGCCGAAGGCGCACGCTTCACCGCGGAAGTGGAGCAGGAATACCAGCAGATCGTCCTGCAGGACGGCGCTCCCCACACCATCACGCAGGCCGAGCTGGACCGCGTCAGCGCCTCCTTCGTGGCGCCCGCTCTCTCCAGCCACTCCGATGCGCTCGATGCGCCGATCCTGCCGCTGCTGTCGGAGCGCGAGCAGCTCGAATACAGCCGCTGGCTGCAGCAGAACGTGGCGGCGCACAAGAACCCGGATCTGCGCGCCGTGACCCTGTCGTTCAAGCGCCTGGGCTTCGCACCCGGCGACGCCACAGCCGACCAGCTGGACGTGGCCGCCAGCCTGGCAGAGCGTTTCAGCGCGGGCGAGGTACGGGTCACGCACGACCAGAACCTGCTGCTGCCCTGGGTCAGCGCAGCCGCCCTGCCCGACCTGTGGCAGGCGGCACGCAAGGCCGGCTGGGCGCGCTCCAACATCCGCCTGCTGACCGACATGATCGCCTGCCCCGGCGGCGACTTCTGCGCCCTGGCCAACGCGCGCTCGCTGCCGATTGCAGAAGCCATCACGCAGCGCTACCAGGACATGGACGAGCTGCACGATCTGGGCGAGATCGACCTGCACATCAGCGGCTGCATCAACTCCTGCGGCCACCACCACAGCGGCCATATCGGCATCCTGGGCGTGGACAAGGACGGCCAGGAGTGGTACCAGCTGACGCTGGGCGGCTCGGACGGCAGCAGCTTGAGCGGGGCACCAACGCCGGGCAAGGTGGTTGGCCCGTCTTTCGCGGCAGCCGAAGTGCCGGACGTGATCGAAGCGGTACTTGACACCTACCGCGTCTACCGCACGAGCCAGGGCACACGCAGCGAAACCTTCATCGACACCTTGCGCCGCATCGGCGCCGAAGCGTTCAAGAGCGCGGCCAACGGCGCACGCCAGACCACCCACCGCAGCACCGCCAGCCCGGCAACCGAGGCTTTGCAAGCATGAACCAGACCATTTCCCTGATCGCCTCGGCCGAATTGACACAGCCGCCTGCCGACGCAAACGTGCTGCAGCTAGCCAACGACGCCGACCCACGCACCCTGGCGCTGGACGGCGTGCAACGTATTGATCTGCACTTTCCCAAATTCAGCGATGGCCGCGCCTACAGCCAGGCCTATCTGCTGCGCCGCCGCCTGGGTTTCCAGGGCGAGTTGCGCGCCACCGGTGACGTGCTGGTGGACCAGGTGGAGCAGATGCAGCGCTGCGGCTTTGACAGCGCCGTGTTGCGCGCCGACCAGGACCTGGGTGTGGCGCAGCGCCAGTTCAGCCATATCGCGGCCTTCTACCAGGGTGATGCGCGTCAGGCAGCGCCGCTGTTCGCCCGCGCCGCCTTGCTTGCTTGACCTGCGGCAACGCGCCCGCACGAGGCATGGCCACCCCGGGGGCGGGGGCATCGAAACCCCATAAAATGCCGGGTTTACCCTCGTCGCCCACGTAACACCATCCCCATGACTCACACCGTCACCGAAGCCTGCATCCGCTGCAAATACACCGACTGCGTGGACGTGTGCCCTGTGGACTGCTTCCGCGAAGGCCCGAACTTCCTCACCATCGACCCGGACGAATGCATTGACTGCGCGGTGTGTATCCCCGAATGCCCGGTGAACGCCATCTACGCCGAAGAAGACGTCCCGGCCGACCAGCAGCACATGACCCGGCTCAACGCCGATCTGGCCAAGCTGCCCACCTGGAAGAGTATTACCAAGCGCAAGGCGCCGTTGCCCGACGCCGACGACTGGAAAGACAAGACTGACAAACTGAAGGAACTGGTG
>JANNDB010000312.1:0-2310 GCA_031387285.1 Betaproteobacteria bacterium
GCCGCGGCAACCGTGTTTCGTCGCACGAAACGTCAGCCATCCCTCCGCGCGCCGCCCCGCGCCGGCACTGCCGGCGAAGCCCGCAAGGCCTCACGCAGGCTCAGCCTGCACTCTTGCTCCCGGCCCTTACCGAATCGATCAAACCCTTCATGTAACCCACGGCGAAGATCTGGCCGCGCACCATGTAGCCGGGGTTCTCATTGCTTTCGCCCTCCATGGTCGGCGCATGGTCCGGCCGCATCGGGCCGTCGTAACCGATGTCCTGGTAGGCGCGCATGGCCTCTGCCATGTCAGTCTTGCCTTCGTCGTGAAAGGTCTCTTCGAACAGCGGCACGCTGCCCCGGATATCGCGGAAGTGCGCAAAGAAGATTTTCTTGCGCGCGCCAAAGTAGCGGATCGCGTCCGGAATCACCACACCCGGCATGGCGGCGAAGTTGCCCTGGCAGAAGGTGATGCCGTTGCTCGGGCTGTCCGACATCGCCAGCACGCGCTTGAACGCGTCCATGTCGCGCATGATGCGCGCCAGGCCGCGCACCGGCGACATCGGCGGGTCGTCCGGGTGCAGCGCCAGCTTGACGCCCGCTTCCTCGGCCACCGGCAGCACACGCTGCAGGAACCAGGCGAAGTTGTCCCACATCTGCTCGTCGGTGGTCTCGCCGGCATAGGTGTTGGGCACCTGGCTGAGGGCCGCCGCGTCGAACTGCGTGACCAGCGCGCCGCCCCGCCCCACCACGTCGCTGGAGGTGCGCAGCCAGTTGAACACCGCCATGAAGTTGTAGCAGTAGACAGGAATACCCGCGCGGCCCATGGCGCGGATGCTCTCGCAGACCCGCACGATATCGTCCTCCCGCCCGGGCATGCCCAGCGTGATGCGGTCCGACAGCTGGTAACCCTCGATCACGGACAGGCGCAGGCCCTGCGCCTCCACGCGCAGGCGCAGCGCCAGCAGGTCTTCATAACGCAGGGCCGGACCCTGTTCGCGCTCGGGCGCCATCGTCACGCCCGGGACCGTCGTCACGACGTCGGTCATGCCCATCTGCCGGGCCAATCGCAGATCGGTTTCGGCCAGTGGCCGCGACACCATCGCCAAGCGCATGGGAACTCCTCCGATACCGCAGCACCGCGCGCTGCCACACCATCTTACCCGCGCGACCATGTAAGAGAATCGCTGCATGAACTTCCCCTTTGCCCCCGTACCCGGTTTCGAAGCCAACGACGACGCAACAGGCCGCGGCGAGCACGGGCAGCTCGCGCATCGCGACGCGATTGCCCACGGCGGACATTTGCAGTACCGGCTTTGGCAGCCCTGTCCCGGCGTCTGGAGCCTGGTGGGCAATGGCCTTTCCAACCAGAGTTTTGTGCAAGGTCCCGAAGGGCTGATCGCCATCGACACGGGTGAGTCCATCGAGGAAATGGCGACAGCACTCGCAGAGTTGCGCCAGCGAACGCAGCTGCCGGTCGTGGCCGTGATCTACACCCATTTCCACTATGTCGCCGGCACCAAGGCCCTGCTCGCCGAAGGAGTGGCCCCCGACGTGCCTATCTGGGGCCACGCGCGCATCGTGGCCAACCGCCTGCGCGTGGCCAACGAGATCGGCGCCGCCTACAGCCGGGGTCTGGTGCAGCAGTTCGGCATCATGTTGCCCCCGGAGGGCGCTGATGCGATGCTGCATTGCGGCATCGGCATCGCCTACCGCAACCCCGGGCACGCGCCGTTCACCGGTGGCTTCATGCCGCCCACCCACAGCTTCGAGCGCGCCACCGCGGCGACGATCGCCGGGCTGCGCGTGGAATTCACACCGGCGCCGTCCGACTGCGACGACTCCATCACGATCTGGTTCCCGGACCTGGGTGTCTGCATCAACAACCTGGTCTGGCCGGCCCTGTTCAATGTGTTCGCCATCCGCGGCGAGGAATACCGGGACCCGCGCGTGCTGCTCAACGGGCTGGACCATATCCTTTCCCTGCAGGCAGACTACCTGCTCGGCGCACACGGCCCGCCACTAACTGGCAGCGATGCGATCCGCGAGAGCGTGACGGACTACCGCGACGCGATCCAGTTCCTGTGGGACCAGACCGTGCGCGGCATCAACCGCGGCCTCACACTGGGTGAGCTGTGCGAGGCGGTACGGCTGCCGGCGTGTTATGCGCGAAGCTACTTCACGCGCGAGTTCTACGGTGTCGCCGAGCACCATGTGCGCCAGATCCACAACGGCCTGCGCGGCTGGTTCGATGGCGACGAGGCGATGCTGTTCCCGCTGCCACCGGCCGAGCGCGCGCGCCGCCTGGTGGCCGGATTTGGCGGTACCG
>JANNDB010000326.1:0-5065 GCA_031387285.1 Betaproteobacteria bacterium
GCAGAAAGCGCGCCCCGTGCGGCCACGCGCCAGTAGCTGCAGGCACCTGCAACAGCACCGGGTGCAAGTGCAGATCCTTATGCGTCAGCACATGTTTGACCGGCTCCAGATCACGCAGCCGTGCACGGTAACGCGCCGGCAGTGCCTGCGCCAACGCCTCACGGCTGTCAAACCAGGGCAGGCAATACAGGCCGCCCCATACTCCACGGGAAGGCCGCCGCTCCAGCCATACCGCGCCGCTGCTGTCTTGGGCGCACAACAACCACACGGACTGCGCGCTGCGCCTGAGCTTGCGTGTCTTCAGGGGAAAAGACTCAGCCGAACCCAGCTTGCGCGCAGCGCACAATTCGGACAACGGACACACTTCGCAGCGGGGTCTGCGTGCCAGGCAAACGGTGGCGCCCAGATCCATCATGCCCTGTGTATAGCGGGGCATCGTACGAGCAAGATCGCGCTTGGGCAGGAATCCGGTCGCCACGTCCCACAGCGCATTCGCATTGGCGGCCACGGAAACATCACGCTCAAACGCCACCAGGCGTGTCAGCACACGCCGCACGTTGGCGTCCAGAATTGCAACGCGCTCGGCAAAACACAGTGACGCAATGGCCGCCGCGGTGGAGCGCCCTATGCCGGGGAGGGTAGCCAGTATCTGTGGGTCCCGCGGAAACACGCCACCGTGCCGCTCGACGACGGCCACAGCACAGCGATGCAGGTTGCGTGCCCGGCTGTAGTAGCCCAGGCCACTCCACAATGCCAGCACGTTGTCTTCCGTCGTTGCGGCGAGACTGGCCAAAGTCGGCAGGCGCTGCGTAAATCGCGCAAAGTAGTCGATGACCGTCGCGACCTGCGTCTGCTGCAGCATGATCTCCGACAGCCAGACCCTGTACGGGTCCCGCGTGGCCTGCCATGGAAGGTCATTGCGGCCGTGTTTCTGCTGCCAGCGAACGACCCGGCCCGCCACGCTGCCGGAGGCAGATGACAACTTCAGGATGCAGCGGCCGCCGCTGCCGACGCCGCGCGGCGCGCTTCCCGCACCCGCACCAGGTAGTTGGTCAGCTCGGCCAGCTTGGACTCCAGCTCATCCAGGGTGGCCTCCTGGGAGCTGATTTCCTGGATGCGGTCATTCAAGCCGCCGGTGGCCTGCTGGATGCGGTCAATCGCCTCGATCCGGCGCGTAAACGTGCGGCGCCGCTCACGCAGTTGCGCATCCAGTTGCGCCGCCGCGGTCTTGCTCCACAGCTCCACGTCACCCAGCGCCGCCTCGTTGATGGTGCGCAAGCGGGTGGCCAGGGCTCGCACGAGCTTGTCCGCAAACTCCGAGCGCGCCAGCCGGAAGGCATTGGTTACTCCCAGATACTGCAGGTGTCCGCGCTCGACCGCGTCAAGATCCTGCAAATAAGTTTCCAGTTGGGGCTCGGCTGGCGCTTGCAGCGAGAAACCATGCTCACCGTTAAGCTGGCGAAACGTCGCGGCGAGCATCGACTGGATTTCAGTACACAGTGCCTGCACCTTGCGAAAAATGGCGCGCAGCCGCTCAAAAGTTTCGCCGTAGGCCTTTTTCACACCGAGCTTCAGACCCTTCTGGTGCAGGGCGGCATTGAGCTCGGCCATCTCGGCCTTCAATGCAGTCGCGTTGAGGCTGTCAAAAACGTCGCGCAAAAGCTTCAGGTGCACCGAGCGCACCGCATGGATCTTCGAACCGCTCAAGTCGAATTCGGCCTGCTCCTGCGTTATGCGCGTGCGCATGTGCTTGATGACCGTGGCGTTTTTTCCCTGCAGGCCCTTGAGCTCCATCATCTGCTCGGCCAGGTCGCGCCGGCGGATGTTGATGACACGGCCAGTCTCCAGACGCAGACTGGAGATGCCGGCGGCAACCGCGGAGGCAAGAATCTTCTGGCGCTGACCCATGATGCCGTCGGCCAGCGCCTGCTCCAGCATGGGCAGGCAACTCGCGGCCAGCAGCGCCGGGTCGTCCGTCACCTTGGCGACCAGTCCTTTTTGGGCCGATACCGGTATCACCTGCTTGGCGGGAATGCCCAGGATTTCGGCGGTGGACGAACACTGGCGGTCGATCTGCGCCTGAATCTTCTCGGGAGAACTGAGGACATCCCAGAGGGTGTCGATCTTGTTGAGCACCACCAGCCGCAAATCCGAACCGTGGGTATCAACGATCAGGTGCTCGCGCCAGATGTCCAGATCCGACTTCGTAACACCGGTATCGGCACCGAGGATGAACACCACGGCCTGCGCCTGAGGCAGAAGGCTCACCGTCAATTCGGGTTCGGCGCCGATCGCATTCAGGCCCGGAGTATCCAGAATCACGAGCCCCTGCTTGAGCAAGGGATGTGCAATATTGATCAACGCATGGCGCCAACGCGGCACCTCCACCAGGCCCTTGGCGTCAACCCGCGGGTGGTCTTCGGCGTCCCACAGGCCAAGAGCTTCGGCGTCGGCCTTGGTCACCATGCGGGTTTCCGCAACCATCTCGAGCGCGGCGGCAAGCTGCTGCGAATCGTTGACGTCAAGGTCGACGCGTGTCCACTTCTCCGGCACCATGCGCCATTCCATCAGGGCCTGGGGCTGCAGCCGGGTTTCAATCGGCAACAGGCGCAGGCACGGCGGCACATCGGAGTCGTATCCCATTTCCGTGGGACACATGGTGGTGCGGCCGGCACTTGCCGGCATGATGCGCCGCCCGTAACCGGCAAAGAAAATCGCGTTGATGAGTTCGGACTTGCCGCGCGAGAACTCGCCAACAAAGGCCACCATGACCTTGTCAGAGCGCACCTGGTATTCCAGCCGCTGCAGGCGCTCTTCCACGCCAGCGTCCAGCAGTTCGTGGTCCTTCATCCACTCGGCAAGCAATTTGAGGCGCAAGCCAAATTCGCGGCGCCATGCGCCATGCTGATCAAACTGCTCGTTAAATGAAGTACTCACGTCACCCCCGCTAGATTTTCAATATAGCATTTGGCGGCGCCATTGCGTTCAATTGCGCTGGCAAACCGGACAGAAAAAGCTTGAGCGCTGCCCCTGCCGCATGGTTTTGACGTTTGCGCCACACACTTTACAGCCCAGTCCGGCGCGGCCATAGACCGCCGCCTCCAGTTGGAAGTAGCCGGCTTTGCCATCGCTGTTCGAGAAATCGCGCAAGGTGCTGCCGCCCTTGGCCACGGCACGGGACAACACATCCCGGATGGCCGCATGCAGTCGATTTGCGCGCAGCGGGCCGATGCGGGCAGCCGGCGTTGTAGGCCGGATACCGGCCTGAAACAGTGCTTCGCAGGCATAAATGTTCCCCACGCCGACAACCAGCTCGCCCGCCAGCAGCACCTGTTTGATCGCCGCCTGCCTCCCCTTGAGTCCACGCCGGAAATCCGTCATGTCGAAATCGACCGAGAGTGGCTCCACCCCGAGCCGGCCCAGCAGCTTGCGGGCGGGCGGCGCATCCTCGGCACTGGAATACACGACCGCGCCAAATCGGCGCGGGTCATGCAATCGCAAAACGCCCTTGCTGGTAACCAGATCAAAATGGTCGTGCTTGCCTGCGGGCGGCAGGTCGTCAGCGAATTGGAGGCTGCCCGACATGCCCAGGTGCAGCAGCAACAATCCGCCGTCCAGATCGATCAGCAGGTATTTCCCGCGCCGGCGCACACCATGCACCTGCCGGCCGGCAAGTTCCAGCGGCGGGCACCCGAGCGGCCAGCGCAACGGTTTGCCCAACGCGACCGACACGATGCGCGCTCCGGCAATTTTGTCGGCAAAGCCCATGCGCGTCACTTCAACTTCCGGGAGTTCGGGCATTCAATGGGCCTTTGGTACAGGTGTGGCGCTTGGATTATTATGGTCTGATGTACCGACTCCAACGCGTCGCCGCCTGCGCCCTGATCTGCCTGGCCGCAGGCAACCAGGTCCTGCTGGCCCAGACTCCCGTCGCGCCTCCAGCGGCGGACACCAATTCGTCGATGAACGCCGAGTTGTTCTACCAGCTGCTGTTGGGCGAAGTGAATGCCCTGGGGGGAGAACTTGGACTTGGCTATCAGTTGTTGCTGGATGCTGCGCGCAAGACCGGCGACGCCCGCATTTTCCGGCGTGCGACCGATATCGCGTTGCAGGCGCGTTCGGGCGACTCGGCCTTGCAGGCTGCGCGGGCCTGGCGCCAGGCAATTCCCGATTCGCGCGACGCCAACCGGTATTTGCTGCGAATCCTGATCGAGCTCAACCGCGGCAGCGAGGTGGGCGAACCGTTGCAGCGCGAGCTCGCCAGCAGCCCCCCTGGCGAGTTGCCGCAGATCATCGGCAACCTTCCCAGGCTGTTTGCCCGGCTGGGGGACAAGAAGCAGGCGCTGGCTCTGGTCGAAAAGGGACTGGCCGGGTTCCTCTCGGATGCGCGGCTGGGGCCCGCCGCCTGGACGACTATTGGTCGCATGCGTATTGACGCCGGGGACCCGCCTGGAGCGCTGGAGGCCGCTCAGCGCGGCAGCGCGCTGGACGCCAGCGACGATGGTCCGGCGATATTGGCGCTCGGCATGATGGATCCCAAGGTGCCGCAGGCCGAGGCTATCGTCAAACGGTATCTGCAAGGCAAGTCCCGCACGGAAGTGCGCATGGACTATGCGCGGGCTCTGCTGAATGAACAGCGTTTCGCCGAGTCCGCCGTCCAGATCCGGATGGTCAACAGCGAACAGCCGGAATTTGCACAAGCGTGGTTGATGCGCGGCATGCTGGAGCAGCAGGACCGGCAAGCCGCAGCGGCGGAAAAGTCCCTTATGCGGTATGTGGAACTGGCGAAGCGGCAACCCGAGCCTGCCGAGGGCGAACAGGCCGATCGGGGCTTGACGCAAGCCTACCTTACGCTGTCGGAGCTGGCGTTGCAACGCAAGGATGACGCTGCCGCCCAGGACTGGCTGGCGCGCATCGACAGCCCGCAGGACGCAGCCAATATTCAAAGCCGTCGCGCGGCAATTCTGGCGCGCCAGGGCAAACTCGCTGAAGCCCGCGCGTTGATCCAGAGCCTTCCCGGCAGCAACCCGGCGCAGGCACGGGTCCGACTCGGCGCAGAGGTTCA
>JANNDB010000854.1:0-2037 GCA_031387285.1 Betaproteobacteria bacterium
CACCCGTCACGGGGCTGGAGTGATGCAGTCGACCATGAGGCACACCGCACCTTTTTCAACTGGCTGGGCTGTGCTGTCGGCGCCGCCCATCATGAGTCGGCCCATGCCGCCCTGGCTGCCGTGCAACTGCTGGAGCCCGCAGCACAGGCCAGCGTGCTGGGCCGCAGGGACAAGGTGGACATGGCCAGCGCGGCGCTGATCAACGGCATCACCTCGCACACCTTCGACTTTGACGACACCCACCTGAAAACCATCATCCATCCCGCAGGTCCGGTGGCATCTGCCATTGTGGCCCTGGCTGAAGGTTTGCAGGCAGCCCAGGTGCCGCGGACAGTGACCGGCCGGCAACTGATCGACGCGCTGGTTATCGGCATTGACGTTTCCTGTCGGGTTGGCAATGCCATGTATCCCGACCACTACGACCGGGGTTGGCATATCACCGGTTCCACCGGAACGCTCGGTGCCGCGGCAGGCTGTGCGCGCCTGCTGGGGCTGGACGCGCAGCAGACCGCCATGGCCCTGGGCATTGCCGCATCGCAACCGGTCGGTATGCGCGAGCAGTTCGGCAGCATGACCAAACCGCTGCACCCCGGTGCCGCCGCCCGCGCAGGTTTGATGTCAGCCCTGCTCGCCAGCAAGGGATTCACTGCCAGCCCCAGGGCGCTGGAGGCACCCCGGGGCATGATGCAAACCGTGTCGGCCAAGAACGACTGGAACGAAATCACCCACGAACTGGGCCAGCGCTTCGAGATATCGTTCAACAGCTACAAGCCGTTTGCCTGCGGCATCGTGATCCACCCCAGCATCGACGCCTGTTCGCAGTTGCGGGCGCAGGGCGTGACGGCAGAACAGGTGGCACGCATCGAGCTCAAGGTGCATTCGCTGGTGCTCGAACTCACCGGAAAGAAGGAGCCTGCGGACGGCCTGCAAGCCAAGTTCAGCGTGTACCACGGCTGCGCCGCCGGGTTGATCTTTGGCCGCGCGGCCGAGACCGAATACGCCGATGCCATCGTCAAGCGCCCGGATATGCTGGCGCTGCGCCGCAAGGTGGTGGCCACCATAGACGACAGCATCGACGAAGCCAGCGCCGACGTGACCGCCGTACTGCAGGATGGCCGCCGTGTGCACGTGTTCGTTGAAAACGCCATTGGTTCGCTGCGCAATCCCATGACGGATGGGATGCTCGAAGGAAAATTCAGCGGCATGACCAACGACGTGATTGGTCAGGAGCGCACCGCCGCGCTGATGGCGGCGGCATGGCGTTTGGGTGAAGCGCCAGATGTGGCTGCCTTGATGGCGCTGGCAGGTCCTATGGCCGAGGCGGCGCACTAGCCAACGCCCCGCCGACGCCGGTGACAATGCCGACAATTGGCGATAATGCCTGTGCGCGCCAGAACGCGTGGGTGTTGAAGCGCTCCGCGAGGTTTGTGAAAATGCCAGGCGCCCAATGCAGTGTTTGCACGGCTGCCCGTAGCTCAGTTGGATAGAGCATCAGCCTTCTAAGCTGAGGGTCGGGGGTTCGATCCCCTCCGGGCAGACCAATTGAAATGGCTGTTTGATGCTACAAAAAGAATAGTCAGAGAGTCTTAGGGTTACGCCGGGGTTACGGAAAAGCAGTTTGCCCGACCGCGAAAAAGACACATGGATGGACATCCCCCTGTTGCTTTCGAGCCTCAATGCAGCCAGGCAGCTCACCGGCCTGCTTGTTGACGAGCGCGATCGTCAGAAGGCGGCGGCACTCCAAATCGATCTGACCGAAAAGATAATTCAGGCGCAGACGCAAATCGGCGAGGTACTGGCTAGCGTCATGGAGAAGAACGCGACGATTCAAGCGCTCACTGATCGCAATCGTGAGCTCGAGGCCGTTCAGATGGAGCGTGACCGCTACAAGCTCGCCAAGCTAGGTTCGGTGGGCGAATTCTTTGCATACCAACTGCGCGCCGCCACGGAATTGAAAGATCGCGCTGATGTGTCCGCGCCGATTGAAATTTGACCCACCCTGCCGATCCAATATTGACCCAGGACGGATAGCTGCCG
>JANNDB010000401.1:0-8038 GCA_031387285.1 Betaproteobacteria bacterium
TGCGTTTTCCACCGGATCCCAGAACCACCAGCCCCCCCAACCCAGCTCGTAATAGGCCCAGAAGCTGCCGAGTGCGATGCCGCAGGTGAGAAAACACCAGGCGACCGTGGTCCAGGGACGTGACCAGCGCGCCCACGCCGCATCCAGCCGCCCGGACAGCAACGCCGATACGGCAAAAGCGAACGCCACCACGAAGCCGACGTAGCCCATGTACAACATGGGCGGGTGGATCACCATGCCCGGATCCTGCAACAGCGGGTTCAGGTCCTGGCCATCTGCCGGCACCGGAAACATCCGCTCGAAGGGGTTGGAGGTGAACAGCGTGAACAGCAGGAAGCCGCAGCTGATCAAGCCCATGACACCCAGCACGCGTGCCACCATGCGCGCGTCCAGGTGTCTGGAGAACAGGGAGACGGCTACGGTCCACAGCGACAGGATCAACGCCCACAACAGGATGGACCCTTCATGGTTGCCCCACACCGCAGTGATGCGGTACATCAGGGGCAGCGTGGAGTTGGAATGGCGTGCCGCCAGCGCCACCGAGAAGTCGCTGGTGACAAAGGCGTGCGTCAGGCAGGCGTACGCGATCACCAGAAACAGGAATTGGCCGCGCGCCGATGGCCGCGCCAGCGCCATCCAGGCCTGGTTGCCGGTATGGGCGCCGGCCAATGGCAAGACACTTTGTGCCAGCGCCATGGCGAGCGCCATGATGAGGGCTACGTGGCCGAGTTCATAGATCAAGGTTTGGCTCCTGCCGCAGCGGCGCCAGGGGCGGCCGGATTTGAGGTGTTCGACAGCGTCGCGGTCGATTGTTGTGCCTTGTTGCTGGCGTTCTTCAAGGCCTGAGCCGCTTCCGGTGGCATGTAATTCTCGTCGTGCTTGGCCAGTACCTGCTCGGCACGGAATACGCCGTCGGCACCCAGTTTGCCCTGCGCCACCACGCCTTTGCCCTCCTTGAACAAGTCGGGCAGCAGCCCGGTGTAGACGACCGGTACGCGCTGTGCCAGATCGGTAACGGCGAAGCGGATCGTCAAGCCCTGGGGTTCACGCTGCACACTGCCTTGCTCCACGAGGCCGCCAATGCGGAAGCTGCGTTCGCGCGGCGCCTCGTTGGCCATGACCTGGGACGGACTGAAGAAAAACACCAGGTTGCTCTGGAAGGCGTTGAGAACCAGGGCGCTGGCAACACCCAGCGCCGCAAGACCGGCGAGGATGGCAAGTCCGCGCTTGGTACGGGGTTTCATGTATCGGCTCCTGCGTTATCTGTCGTCGCCCCCAGCCGCACGGCACGATTGCGCTGCGACAACTGCATGATTTCGGCAACAGCCACCAGCGCGCACATTCCGAGGGAGCCCCAGACGTACAGGCCGTAACCGCCCATGGCGAAGAATGCTGGCCAGTCGCGCCAGATCATGCGCCGGCTCCGACGCGCCGTACCCAGGCGGCATGTTGTTCGCGTTCCAGGATGATGGTGCGGCTGCGCGCCAGCGCCATCGCAATGCAGTACATCCAGATGCCGGCCACCATGACGAGCATGCCCACCAGCATGGGAAGCGCCATGCTCGGTGCCTTGGTCAGGCTGACCGAGGCACCCTGGTGCAAGGTATTCCACCATTGCACCGAGAAATAGATGATGGGTACGTTGACCACTCCGACGATGGCCAGCAACGCGGCCGACCGGTCCGCACGACGCACGTCGTCGATGGCGGCGTGCAGCGCCATGAAGCCGAAGTACAGGAACAACAGCACCAGCTCGGATGTGAGACGTGCGTCCCAGACCCACCAGGCACCCCAGGTGGGTCTGCCCCTGAGCGCGCCCGTCCACAACGCCTGGAACGTCATCCAGGCGCCCGTCGGGGCCAGCGCGCTGGCCAGCATGGACGACATGCGCGAGTTGAAAACCAGACCAACCCCGGCCCAGAACGCCATGGCCAGGTACACCACCATTGACATCCAGGCCGTCGGGACGTGCACGAAGATGATGCGGTACGCGTCGCCTTGCTGGGCGTCGGTTGGCGCCAGGATCAGGCCGAGGTACAGGCCGATCACGCACAAAAGCGCCGCGGCGATGGAAAACCACGGAATCAGGCGCCCGGCGAGCACGAAGAAATTCTGCGGCGCGGCGTATTTGAACCAATTGATGCGGGGGCTGGTCATGGTGACGGTGGACAACCTTCGAATTTACCCTAGGACGAGGACCGGCCACGATTCACGCGGAAATCCCGATACAGGCCATGTGGCCTATTCCACCGCGATGCGCAGTGCCGCCGCTCCGGCCCACGGCGCACCCACCAGAGCCAGCACGGCAAAGGCGCCGAGCACCGAAAAGTGCCCCGCCACACCCATTCCGCTTCGGCTGGCCTCTACCGCGGCTGCACCAAAAATCAGGACCGGTACACACAGGGGCAGCACCAACAGGGGCATCAGCACCGCCGCCCCGCGCACGCCGACCGTGAGTGCTGCGCCGACAGCGCCCACCAGGCTCAGCACGGGCGTGCCCAACAGCAGTGAACAGATCAAGACGCCGGTGGCGGGCCAACCGAGATCAAATTGCACGGCCAGCAGCGGCGACACCAGCGCCAGCAGGAAGCCCGAGCACAGCCAGTGGGCCGCAATCCGGGTCGCGACCAGCAAGGGAAGCGGGCAGGCCGATAGCAAGAGCTGCTCCAGTGTGCCATCCTGGTGATCATCTGAAAACATGCGGCCAAGCGGGAGCAGGGCGGCCAGCAGGGCGGCCACCCAGGCAATGCCCGGCGCCATGCTGCGCAGCAGTGCCGGCTCGGGCCCTATCCCCAGCGGAAAAAGGCTGCCAACCAGCACGAAGAACACCAGCGCGCTCAGCATGTCGGCGCGACGGCGCAGTGCCAGGCGCAGGTCCCGTATCAGCAGGCTGCGCATGGCGTCGAGGGTGCCGGTATTCAAAAGTGGACTTTCATTCGCCCGGTAGCCAGGCGCTGCACAGGTTGGGACTGGCGTTGCGGCTCATAGTTCCAGGCGCACCTGGGCCGCGTTATTGTCGAGCGTGATCGCCTGGTGGCTGGTCAGCGCCACGATACCGCCTTGCGCGAGGTGCTCGCTGATCAGTCGCCCCAGCCAGTCGGTGGCCGCGCTGTCGAGCGCATTGAACGGCTCGTCGAGTATCCACAGCGGTGTCGAGCCGGCCACTACCAGGCGCGCCAGCGCGACCCGGCGGCGTTGGCCTTGCGACAACAATCTGGCGGCGGCGTGTGCACGCCCGGCCAGCCCGGCCTGACGCAGCGCTGTGAGGGCTTGTTCCGGCAGAACTCGCAGGCCGCCGAGCTGGCAGGCGGTCTGCAGGTTTTCCAGTGCGCTCAGGTCGTCCTTGAGCGCTGCGGCATGTCCGATGTAGACCAGTTGCCTCCCGAATTCTTCGGCCAATGCGCGGATCGGCCGCCCTTGCCACAGGATGTCGCCACGCGCCGGCGGCAGCAAGCCGCACAGCATGCGCAAAAGGCTGGTCTTGCCTGCTCCGTTGGGCCCCAGCACGCGCAGCAACTGCCCTGGGCCCACGTCACAGTCGAGGTCGGAAAAAAGTACACGGCCGCCGCGCTCGCAGCGTATGGCGCGCAATTGCAGACCGCGGGACGGATCAGGCGCCACGCGGGCGAAGGTCCTCGACACCGTCGGGGCCGACGTGCAGGTTGGTCAGCACATGTTCCTGGTGCAGCAGGCGCCAGTTCAGCATCTTCTGTGCCATTTGCAGCATGATGGCCTGGTGCGCCGGATCGGCCGACAGGTCGTTCATTTCCCAGGGATCGACCTGCAGATCAAACAGCAAAGGAGGCAGGGCGGCAAAGTGCACGTATTTCCAGCGTTCCCCGCGCAGGATGGCCAGCTGGCATTCGTCTGGCGCAAGCCCGAGCGCTGCCTGGCCCTTGAATCCGGCGAATGGGCCGGCCCGGAAATCCAGCTCCATATGCGCTTCGCTGCGCCAGCGCGCGGGCGTGTGCCCTTCCAGAAACGGCCGCAGGGAACGCCCGTCACACTGTGCCGGCACCTCGGCACCGATCCAGTCGAGCATGGTCGGCATCAGGTCGACCGATTCGGTGAAGGCGTCGACCTGCCGGCCACGGGCTCCATCGGCGGCAGCGCGCGGGTCACGCACGATCAACGGGATATAAAAGCTCTGGTCGAAATACAACTCCTTGCCCCAGGTGTAGTGGTCGCCACCCATTTCGCCATGGTCGCAGGTGAAAATTATCAAGGTGTTGTCGTATTCTCCCGTCGCCTTGAGGTGCGCCACGATGCGTCCGACGGCGTCGTCCACCTCATTCATCATGCCGTAGTAGCAGGCGCGCATCTGGCGCAGTTCCAGCTCCGGCATGTCCACCAGGTTGTTCGGGTTGTGTTCGTCGTACTTGTTCGGCCGTCCCAGCCCCTCGATCCATTGGCGCAGGTGCGGATGCTGGGCCGCCTCCTCGGCCGGTGTGGCCTTGCGCCGGGGCAACGCTATGCTGGCCGGGTCGTACATCGCGTTATAGGGCTCGGGCGTGATCACCGGTGGATGAGGACGCAGGAAAACGCAATGCATGAACCAGTCTTGCTGGCTGTGGTCGCCCAGCCATTCGATGACCGCATTGGCCATGAAGCTGGTGTCGCTGTCTTCGGCCTTGAACAGCGTCGGGATATAGCGGTGGCCGCGTCCTGCGGGAACCGTGAAGTCCGGCTTGGGCTGGTAGACATCCTGGCGCCCCGTGAAGGCGTAGCCCTTGGCGCGCAGGTCGTTCATCCAGGCCGCGACGTAGTCGGGAAACAACAGGCCGATGCGGTAACCCGGCAGGGGGCCTTCAAACGTACGCAATGCCGGGTCCTGCGGATGCAGCCCGCGCGGGTCGGCGCTGGTGTCGGTGTAACCGAACAGCGTCGGATCAAAGCCGTGGCGCCGAACCTCCAGCGCGATATTGGTGTGGCGTCGGTCCAGCGGCGTGCCGTTGCGGCCCGAGCGGTGGTTCATCAGGTACAGCCCGGTCTGCATGCTTGCGCGCGACGGCCCGCACGGCGACGTCACAGCGTAGTGCCGTTTGAACAGCACACCGTCGGCCGCCAGTGCATCCAGGTGCGGAGTCTTGACAACCGGGTGACCCAGCGCGGAGAGGCATTCGCCGCGCCACTGGTCTGCCGATACGAATAGAACTTTGCGGGGTGCCGCCATCGCCTGAAACCCGATTGCGCAGCCTCAGCCTCTTAGCCCGCTTTTTTGACCCAGGCACTGCACCAGCCAGGACCGGCCACCTGCTTGCCGGCAAAAAGCGGGCAACCACCGGCAGCGTCGGTGGCTTTGCCAACGAAGAAGTTGCAGTTGGTGCACTTCTGGTCGGCGGCGTGTTTGGGGTACTTTTTCTTGTCCACCTTGCTGGAATCTGCGGCGTAGCCAAGGGCGGCCGCCGCAGCGTCCTTTTCGTCGACCTTGGGCCCTGTGGCTTGGGCCTGCGCCCCGGCGCTGGCCAGGACCGTGCTGCCGGCGGCAACGTGCAAAAGGAAGGTTCGGCGGCTTGTGTCGTTCATCGTGTTGCTCATGGTAAGGAGAGGGAGAGGGTTACGCCCGCAATGGTAATCGCAGGCCGATTCCTGTTGCTTTCCGTCAGGTACAGCGGGCGCGGGCACATGGTCTGTGGGCGCTCATCCAATTGGAGGATGTGGGGCCCGGGCGCCGTGCACGCCGCGACAGCAACCGGCGTTGGGCAGGATAGATAATCTGTTTCAACACATCTGGAGCACACCATGGCGTCTGTCAATAAAGTCATTCTGGTCGGTAATTGCGGCCGCGACCCCGAAGTACGTTACCTCCCGTCGGGACAGGCCGTGGCCAACGTGACGTTGGCCACGTCGAGCCGGCGCAAGGACAAGAACACGGGCGAATCCATAGAAGATACACAGTGGCACCGCATCACTTTCTATGACCGGCTGGCCGAGATTGCCGGTGAATACATCAAGAAGGGCCGCCCGATCTATGTCGAAGGACGCCTGAAGTACGGCAAATTCACGAACAAGGACGGTGTCGAGCAAAATACCTGCGACATCATCGCGACTGAGATGCAGTTGCTGGGCAGCCGTGAGGGCATGGGCAACCCGTCGGGCGAGGACTCGGGTGGCGGTTATGCGCGCCCGAGCGCCCCGGCAAGCCGTCCTGCGCCCGCCGCGGCGCGTCCGGCGCCTGCCGCCAAACCGTCGAGTGGGTTCGACGACATGGACGACGACATTCCGTTCTAGCTCAGGTTCGGTGCTGCCTGCGGCACCGGGGCAGCGCGGGAATTGTCGGCCGCCACAATCACGCCGCCTCCCAGGCACACGTCACCGTCGTACAACACAGCAGACTGGCCTGGTGTCACGGCCCATTGCGGCTGCGCGAACTGCAGACTGAAACTGCCCTGCGCGAAGTCCAGCATGCACGGTGCATCCGCCTGGCGGTAGCGCGTCTTGGCCACCAGTGCGCCAGCCTCGGGCGGTGTGCCGGCCACCCAGCTTGCATCGTCGGCGTGCAGCACGCTGTACTGCAGCCAGGGGTGCTCATGCCCTTGTACCGCCCACAGCGTGTTTGCCCCCAGGTCTTTGCGCGCGCAGTACCACGGAAGATGCAGGCCTCCCTCGGTGCCCGACTTGATGCCTCCGATACCCAGGCCCTGGCGTTGCCCTATCGTATAAAAGCTCAACCCGATATGCGCGCCGATGACCTTGCCGAGCGGGTTCTTGATCGGGCCTGGCGCATTGGCGATGTAGCGGTTCAGGAACTCCCGGAAGGGCCGTTCGCCGATAAAACAGATTCCGGTCGAGTCCTTCTTGCGCGCGTTGGGCAAACCGATCTCGGCGGCAATCTGCCTGACCTTCGTCTTGTGCAGTTCGCCGACAGGGAACAAGCTGCGAGACAGCTGCTCCTGCGTCAGGCGATGCAGAAAATAGCTCTGGTCCTTGCTGGCGTCCAGCCCCTTGAGCAATTCGTGGCGTTTTGAGCGCGGATCGAGGCGCACGCGCGCATAGTGGCCCGTGGCGATGCGCGAGGCTCCCAGGCGCATGGCGTGGTCGAGGAAGGCCTTGAACTTGATCTCGGCATTGCACAACACGTCGGGGTTGGGGGTTCTGCCAGCGCGGTATTCGCGCAGGAATTCGGCAAATACGCGGTCGCGGTACTCGGCCGCGAAATTCACATGTTCGATCTCGATGCCGATCACATCGGCAACAGCCGCGGCATCAACAAAATCGGCATTGGACGAACAGTATTCGGAGTCGTCGTCATCTTCCCAGTTCTTCATGAAGATGCCGATCACTTCGAACCCCTGTTGCTTGAGCAACCAGGCGGTCACGGCGGAGTCCACCCCGCCACTCAAACCAACCACGACCCGTTCCTTGGACATAGGTGGGGGATTATCCCCGCCACCGGGTCAGCGCGGGGGGCTGTGTCGGCGACTCCCCCGTGCGGTGCACCGCACCTAGCCCTTGGTTGCCAGGTGCGCACCGAGCGCAAAGATGGAGTTCGGTGCGTTGCTGCGCAGGGTATCGGCCTTGGGCTTGCGCAGTATTCCTTGGCGCAGCGGTTTGCGGGCCGGCGGCGCAATGCCTTTGACGGTCTGTTCCGCCACCAGGGTTTTCAGAGGAATGGAGCGCATGGCATCAAGCAGTCGCGCACTCAGCGCGTCCCACAGCGCCTGCGTCATCTCGCGGTTGGCGATCAACTCGTCCGCACTGGCGCTCTCGCCTGCGGCCGTGCCGACACCTTCGATGGCAATGATGATGTCGGCGACCGTCACCTCGTCCCCGCGTTGCCCCAGCATGTAGCCGCCGCCCGGTCCGCGCGTGCTCTCCACCAGACCCTGCTGGCGCAGTTTGCTGAACATTTGTTCCAGATAGGACAGCGAAATCTGTTGACGCTGGGCGATTGCAGACAGCGGAACCGGGCCGCTGCGCTGGTTCAATGCCAGATCAATCATCGCGGTGACGGCGAAACGGCCTTTGGTACTGAGTCGCATGGAAAGTCTCCTGTGAATGCCATCAGAGGGATGGCAAGACAGAATGTAGGGGCTTG
>JANNDB010000409.1:0-10525 GCA_031387285.1 Betaproteobacteria bacterium
GCCGCGCGTCGAATTGCACGTTCTATACTCCTCGCGTTGATCACTGGGCGTGGTCCATGCAGGCAACTTCAAAACCTACGCCAAAACCTACGCCGGAGTAGCAAGTTTAAGCAAGTTTTGACAAGTGTAGAAGAGCACCAAATTTCATGCAAATGGGTGAAAATACAATAAAAATCAAGGACTTAGAAGAAAAAACCTAAGCAAATCAACAGGTTACGAAACGCGGGTGTAGTTCAATGGTAGAACGGCAGCTTCCCAAGCTGCATACGAGGGTTCGATTCCCTTCACCCGCTCCATAGTTTCGCAAGCCCTTGGTTGGCTTACACAATTTCTGAGGCGCTCGCCGCGCTCGAAGGTCTACTACGAAAGTGGGGGCCAGCTGGCTGAGGCCACCGGTATGCTTGGCGCGACGCCGCTCGCCCTGGCGACCCAGCTGGCGATCAGGAACGTGAACTTCTTCGTGGGCGCAACGGACTGGCCCGGTTGGGGCGCAACATCCGGAACGATTTTGCCAACTTGCGCAGTATCTTTTCTGCGGCAATTCCTGAAAAACGAAGAATCTCGCACCACAACACCAGCAAATTTGGTGTCTCACTTATTCATCTGTCTTCACACCACCTGGCAGCACCTGCCACTGCCCGTCCGGGAGGCGGGTGGAAGTTGCGCCAGCGTATCATCTCCTTCATGTCCACAGCCATGCTCAAGCCGCCACGGGTGGCCGATCACACGCACGCCGCGATGCCGGTTTGCAGCGGCCGGTGCGCGGCATGACGCGCACCGTCGCCATCGTGGGCGGGGGTGCCGCCGGGATGGGGGCAGCACACGCACTGGTGAAGGCCGGGCTGACCGTGACCCTGTTCGATGGCAATCCGCGGCTGGGAGGCCACTGTTTTGGTGTTGCAGTGCCCATGGGCAACGCGCAGACCACGCACATCGACGCCGGCGTCAGCGACTTCAACCTTGCCACCTTCGTGACGGTCGAGGCTTTGTTGCAGGAACTCGGTGTGGAGTACTACCCGGTGTGCCAGGACGCCTCGTTCATGACACCCGACCGCGAACCGGTCTGGTATTCGCGCTCCGGTCAACCCACCTTCGTGCGCGAGCCACAAGACCGTGAGCGATTGCTGGCAGAAATCAAACGCTTCAACGCGTCGTGCGTGGAGGTGCTGGCCGATATCACGTACACCGAATGGACGACCAGGAAGTATCTGGACGCACGCGGTTATTCGGACGAGTTCCGCACGCTGTATTTCAACCCGCGTGCCCAAGGCTGCTTTCCGATGCCGGATCGCACTCCCGACGACTACCTGATCCGCAGCCTGGTCGCCTTCTGGCGCATGCACGGTATCGTCGGTCCCGGCCCGGCCAAGCGCATGGTGGTGAAGGGCGGCATGCACGCCTACTGTGCCGCATTCGAGCACTGGATGACGGCGCACGGAGCCGAGCTTCGCCTGTCCACGCCGGTCGTGGGCATTGCGCGGCGCAAGAACCGGATCCGGATCCGTGCCACGGACGCGACCCGCACCAACCTGAGTTTCGAG
Organism: Betaproteobacteria bacterium; assembly: GCA_031387285.1. Taxonomy (GTDB): domain Bacteria; phylum Pseudomonadota; class Gammaproteobacteria; order Burkholderiales; family Burkholderiaceae_C; genus CAISIP01. Next base: position 1,542 of record JANNDB010000409.1, read on the forward strand.
TTCGACCATGTGGTGATCGCCACCAACGCCAACCATGTCACGCCATTGCTGGAAGACGCGACACAGGAAGAGCGGCAGATCTACGCCGGCTTCGGGTGGCAGCGCGCCAGGATCGTGGTGCACCAGGATGCGCGTCTGATGCCGCGCGACCGCAACACCTGGGGCGCCTACAACTACCTCATCGCGCAGGGCGACGAGCCGGAGATCCGCCCCACCATCACCTTTTTCCCCAACTTGCTGGCCGGCCTGGACCAGCAGGTGCCCGACACCTTCGTGACGATGAATCCGTATTGCGAACCGGATCCGGACAAGATCATCTCCAGCCAGTTTTTCATTCACCCGGCAGTGGATGGCATCACCGACATGGCGTGTGAGCGTTTGGACGCGGTCCAGGGGCGGCTAGGGACCTGGTTCTGTGGCAGTTATCTGCGCGAACCGTTCGTGCACGAACAGGCCATGCGATCGGGCGTGGACGTCGGCAACCGCCTGGCAGAGGCGATCCGGCAGGAGGCTGCAGGCGAGCGACCGCAAACGGTGTCGGCCGGGCAGTTCAACGACTTCCTGCGGGAAATCCCGCTGTTTACCGGTCTGGACACCATGGCGCTGGCGGAGGTGCAGCTGGTGGCTCGACCGTTCATGGCGAAGGTCGATCAGACCCTGTTCCTGCAGGGCGACGAAGCCGATGGCATGTACCTGGTCAAGGAGGGCGAAGTCCGCATTACGCGGCGGCTGCCGGGTGACGCCGTGATCGAGCTGGCACGGCTCGGACGCGGAGCCGTCATTGGCGAGATGGGGCTGCTCGACCGTGGCCGGCGCTCAGCCAGCGCGGTAGCAACACAGACCTGCGCTGGCTATTTCATCAGTTTCGAGCACTTCGAATTGCTTCGTGCCAATTGCGGCCGGGCGGCGTTTGTTGTCGTGAACCGCTTCGTCAACGAGGTCGTGCGACGCACCCGCCCCCTGATGCAGGAAATGGTCAGCATGATCGAAACGACGCCCGAGCTCGCCATCGGCACACGGGGTGGCACGGCTGCTCCCGCATCGGGCGGCGGTCTTGAAGTGATGCCGCCACCGGCGGTGTTGGCGCGGTTGCCGTTTTTCCGCGACCTCGATCCCGAGCTGCTCAAGCAGTTCATGTTGCCGCTGAAGCTTCGCAACTATGCGCGCCACAGCACCATTTTCCGCCGTGGCGACGCGCCGGGTGAATGCCTGATCGTGGTGCGCGGCGCGCTCACCCTCACAGTGGAGACGGACGGGCACTATGTGCAGTTCGCCGTGCTGGGCCCTGGTCGGGTGGCGGGCGAGCTGGCATTGCTGGACGGGCAACTGCAGCCACTGGACTGCCGGGCGCGCGAGGATAGCTTGGTATTGGTCATGGAGCGCGACCGGTTCGAACAGCTGCGCCAGGGGGGCGGCGTGGTGGCGTTCAAGTTTTTCGAGACGGTTGCGAGCGGAGCCGTGGCGCTGTTGCGCAAGGCGAATGGCCATGTGGCCTGGCTGCGGCCCGAGAAACAACACGAGGCGCACCGATTGACCGAGGGTTTCGAAGCCCCCCAGGAAATCAGGAGCTGATCATGTGTCGTGTACTCATGTATCGCGGCCAACCGGTGCTGATCGACCATCTGCTGTACCAGCCGGACAACTCCCTCATCAAGCAGACGCACAGCGCCATGATGCTCGACATGCTGAACCTCGCCGGCTTTGGCCTGGTGGCGTGGGCGCCAGACTCGCACAAGCCCGAGGAGCCGTTCAGCTACCGCACGCCCCACATCCCGATCTTCGACCGCAACCTGAAATCGATAGCCGAAAAACTCTGTGTGTCGACCATGATCGCCCACGTGCGGGGTGTTCCATACAACGAGAAGGTTTCACTGGGCGAGCAGAACTCGCACCCGTTCCAGTTCGCCGGCATGCGCCTGGCCCTGGCACACAACGGCGATCTTGCGGAGTTCAGCCGCATGCGCTACGGGCTGCTGGCGCACATCAAACCGGCATTGGCCCAGATGATTCGCGGCAACACCGACAGCGAGTGGATGTATGCGCTTTTCCTGTCGCAATTCGAAGACCCGGCCGCACCTCAGGATTCGGCGCAGATCCTGCTGGCGGTCGAAGCGATGCTGCGCATTGTTCGCACGGTGCGCCAGGCCCACGGGATCCACGTGTGTTCACCGACGAACCTGTTCATCAGCGACGGCGAACATCTGGTGGCAGTGCGCTACACATTTGATTTTGGCCGTTACGATCCCGGCGACGCCAGCACGGTGCGGCAGTCGACCCATGCATTCCTCAGCCTGTGGTACACCACCGGGCGCGACTACGGGTTGCACGATGGCGAATGGAAAATGGTGGGAGGGCACCAGAATGCCGACTCAGTCCTGATCGCCTCGGAGCCGTTGACGCGCGACACATCGACCTGGCTCGAAGTACCGGAGTACAGCGCCTGCACGGTGGTGCTGCACCGCGGACGCCAACGCCTGCAAGTGAAGTATCTGGATGTCTGACGCAAGCCTGTCGGTAGCGACGCGATGAAGATCTGTGCGGCCTGCCAGGCCACGAATCCGGCTGGGCACCGGCATTGCTCGCAATGCGGCGCCGGACTCGCTTCGGCCTGTCGCGCCTGCGGATTTGACAACCTGTCCACCGCCCGCTTTTGTGGCGGATGTGGCTCCCGGCTCGACACTACACGGCCGGCGTCGCCAGCACCCAGGACGACGGCGGGCGCGCCGGTGGCCCAGCGGCGCGACGTCACGATACTCTTCGCCGACCTGACGAACTTCACGCAGTTGTCAACCGAACTCGACGCCGAAGAGCTGCATGCCATTGTCAAGTCGTACACGGCGCAGGTCGAGGCCACCGTGCTGGCATTTGGCGGGGTCATCGAACGTTATCTGGGTGATGCGGTCATGGCGATTTTTGGCGCCCCGGTGGCCCATGGCGACGACGGATTGCGCGCCGTGCGCACTGCCATCGCGATTCAGGAACAGGTCATGCCCGCGATCAGCCAGGAGTTCGGACGCCGACAGCTGGCGGCCATCGGGATCGCTTCCGGCGAGGTCTTGTCGATCAGCGGGCAGGCCGGACATCCGGCCGGTTTTGCCGTCGTTGGCGAGGCGGTCAACCTGGCGGCACGGGTGGAGGGTTTGGCCAAGGGCGGCGAGATCCTGATATCGGAATCGGTGCATGAGGCAGTCCGCGGCCGTACCCGCTGCGAGCCTTTGGGCGAGCAGCAACTCAAAGGCATACCGCGACTGGTCAGGATCCACCGCGTGCTCGGCGTGGACGAGGCCGCACAAGCGCAGCAACGCACGCCCCTGGTCGGCCGCGACGCCGAAACCGCACGGCTGCGCGCGGCCGTGCAACGTTGCGCGGTGCAAGGTACCGGCGGTACGCTGTATATCCGGGGCGACCCCGGAATCGGAAAAACCCGGCTGCTGGAGCAACTCGAGTCCCTGGCGCGCGCCGAAGGCCTGGCGGTGCACAGCGCCGCTTACCTGGACTTCGGGCTGGAACAGTCGCTCTCGGGTGTGCCGGCTGTGCTTGCCTCGATGCTCGGTGTTGCAGCCTCTGCCTCCCAGGAGGAGCGCCGCACGGCATTGGCCACACAAGCGGGCTGGATGATCGCGGAGGACCTGGCCTTCGCCACCGACGCGCTGCGCCTGCCCCAGGATCCCGCCAGCCGGGGCGTGCTGAACGCCCTGAACGCCAGCGCGCGCGCCGCCGCCATGCGTGATTTCCTCAGGCGGTTTTTTGCGCACTGCGTACAACAGCAGCGTTTCCTGGTGGCGATCGAAGACGTGCATTGGGCCAAGCCCTCCGACATCGACCTGCTGCATGCGCTGACTGAAACCGCTGCCGGTGCGCCTTTCATCGTCGCGTTGACCAGCCGTCTGGAGGGCGACAGCATGGGCGAACGCTGGGCTGAGGAGGCCGACAAGCTCATGGTGGAGCTGATCGACCTGCGGCCGCTGAGCATCGACGCGGCGCAGCTGATCGCGCACGGCTTTCGCCCCGGCAGCAACGCGGTGCTGGAAAGCTGCGTCGTGCGCGCCGAAGGCAACCCGCTGTTCCTGGAACAGTTGCTCAGGCATGTCGCCGAGACGGGCAGCGGCGAGGTGCCGGGGACTGTGCGCAATGTGGTGCTGGCGCGGCTCGACCGGCTGTCGCCGCCAGACCATCGCGCCGCGTTGACCGCCTCGGTGATCGGCCAGCGTTTTGGGCTGCGCCTGCTGCGGCGCATGCTGCGCGAGGACGACTACGGTCCGGCTGGCCTGCTGGCCTCTGGCTTGGTCCGGGCCATCGGTGAGGATTACCTTTTCGCCCATGCACTGGTGCATGAAGGCGCTTACGCGTCGCTGCTGCACAGCGCGGCCCGCGAGTTGCATCGCGACGCGGCGGACTATTACGCGCCAATCGACCCCATCCTGCGGGCGCAGCATCTTGACCGTGCCGCAGACGACCGCGCTGCACTGGCGTTTTGCGACGCTGCCAGCGTGGAGGCGCAATCGTTCCGCTTCGCCCGCGCGCTCGAGTTGGTAGCGCGCGGCCTGCAGTTGTGCACCCGCACCAATGATCGTGTCGCGTTGCGCCTGTTGCAGGGTCGCATCCTGCACGATACCGGCGACATTCAGCCGTCGATGCAGGCTTACCGGGCCGCGCTTGCCGAAGCCGGCGACGATGTACAGCAATGCCGTGCCTGGATCGGGCTGGCAGCGGTCATGCGCCTGAGCGACGACCTGGACGGTGCATTCGACGCACTGCGCCATGCCGAGCCATTGGCGCAAGCCCACTCCTTGTGGCTGGAGCTCGCCGAGGTCCACTACCTGCGCGGCAGTCTGCACTTTCCACGCGGTGAACTCGCCGAGTGCCTGGAGTCACACGGGCGGGCCCTGGAACTTGCGCGCCGCGCCGGCTCGCCCTATGAAGAAGCCCGCGCCATGAGCGGGCTGGGCGACGCACACTACGCTAGCGGGCGCATACGGAGCGCGTACACGCTGTTCACGGATTGCATCGATTTGTGCCGGGCGCACGGCTTTGGTCGCATCGAGGCATCCAACCTCTTCATGGTGGCCACGGTGCGCCTGTACCTCAACGAGCTCGATCAGGCACTGCAGGACGCGCTGCGATCGATCGACATCGCGAACCGGGTCGGGCACCAGCGTGCGGAGATCATTTCCAGACTGGTGGCGGCATGGATCTATCTCCTGCAGTCACGGCCCGATGCCGCTGAGGTGCATGCGGACGCGGGGCTGCTGCTTGCCGAGCGGCTCGGCGCACGGCGCTTTCGCGCGTTCCTGCTGGAGAGCGTCGCACGGATCCGGCTTGCCCGCGCTGACCGCCCCGGCGCGCAGGCGGCGATCCAGGAGGCACTCGACATCGCCCGCTCACTGGAGCTGATGCGCTTTATCGGCCCATGGCTGCTTGGCACTTCGGCGCTGGTCAGCACAGATGCGGTGCAAAGCCGTGCCGCGCTGGTCGAGGGGTCTGCACTGCTGGACACCGGCTGCGTCGGGCACAACTACTACTGGTTCTACAAACACGCCATGGAGTCCTGTCTGGACCATGATGACGCCGCCGGGGCTGCGTCCTATGCGGCACGGCTGGAAGCCTATACAGCCTCGGAGCCCACACCCTGGAGCGACCTCTTCATCCGCCGGGCAAGGGCACTCTCGGCACCAGCCGGCGCAGCAGCGGCGGCAGAGGCGCGCGCCGTGCTTTTGCTGGCGCACGAGGCCGGCCACACGCAGGCACAGATGCGGCTGGAGATCCTGGCCCGGTCCGCCTGAGACAGGGCGCGGCGCACATCGAAACGCCTGTTACCGGCAGAAACGCGGCAAACGCAGTGGTGTCCTGCACCATAGGGGCGTGGATGCCGATGGGCCGTGGCGTTATCGGGCACGAGATCACCAGGAAGCCTTGAGCACGGCGCGCGATACAAACGAAACAATCGGGCGCCTGACGACACGGCCCCGATACGCGCTACGCTCACAATTTCCGCACTGAGTCCAACAAGGAAGCCCGCCATGGTCAACAGCAACTTTCTACAACAGACCGACTTCGTCCTGTTTGCCGGCGAGTTTGCGCAGCCCAGCGTCTCGCTGCGCGCCATCGTTCAGTCTCTGTGGGTGGAGTTGCAAAATGGCTGGCGTGCGCGCCGCACGGCAGCCCGGCAACGCAAACTGGTCGCCCGTGGCCAGACGGCGCGCCGGCACAACATGGGTTGCGGCACGCTGCCGCAATGGCAGAACCGCTGAAGATCCCGACCGGTCCGGGCGTGCCCCGGGCGACCCGACACCCCAGGGATCCGACTGGCGCCATGTGTGCGCTCGCGCACAGACGTCCGGGCCGCCGCGCCGAACAATGCATCCATGGCTTGGTTCGTCCCTGACCCGGCCCTACAGGAGATACGTTTGATCGCCAGTGCTTTCCAGCAGAGGATGACAGCCCATCCATCCCTTCACGGCCTTCCCGTTTGGCCCTTGTAGCAATGACAAACGCCCTTTCCCCCCATTTTGCGGAACCCGCCCAGGTCGCCCCTGTGAAGCGGTCCTTGCCGTCGCGCGCATCCCGGCACAAGGCTTCAGTCAAGAGTTATCGCTACGTATGCTCAAAGCAGTGTCCAAACTGCGGCGGCCGCCTCATTCGCATGCCGCGGCGGCTGCAGGACCGCTTTTGGAGCCTGGTGGTGCCGTCGATGCGCTGTCGCTGCGACCGCTTCTCCTGCCAGTGGATCGGCAACCTGCCGCTGCGGCCCGTTCCCGGCGCCGCATGGGTCAACTCCTGGCTCGCGCCAGGCTCGAAGCGCCGGACGCTGGTGTTCGCAGCAGCCGGCATGCTTGCGCTCACGCTGTTTGCGGCCTCCGGCCCGTTTGCCTGATATCCGCACGCGCGTGCTCGCCGCGCGTCTGAATTGCGGCACACTGCCGCAATGGCAGAACCACTGAAGAACCACTTCGGCCCGGACGTTCCCCGGGCCATTGCCGAGATGATCGCCGCCGTGCATCCGCCATTCCCGCGCAAGGCCTTCGTGCGCGATGCACTCGCCGGGTATGAGGCACTGGAGCTGATGCCCCGCGCCCGGCACATTGCCGCCGCCATGCGCCGGCATCTTCCGTCCGCCGTCCCGGAGGCCATCGGCGTATTGCGCGCATCGCTGGACCAGCCCGTGCAGCGCAAGCCAGGCTCCGGCTTGGCCAGCTTCCTCTTCATGCCGCATTGCTTTTTTGTCGCGCAATACGGCCTCGACGATTTCGAGCCGTCCATGCAGGCGCAATACGAGTTGACCCAGCGTTTCACGGCCGAGTTCTCGATTCGGCCGTTCCTCATGGCCCACCCCGAAGCCACGCTGCAACAGCTGGCCAGGTGGGCGCGCGACCCCAGCGAGCACGTGCGCCGACTGGTTTCCGAAGGCTCCCGCCCACGCCTGCCCTGGGCGCCGCGCCTGCCGGCCTTTCAGGCGGATCCGTCGCCTGTTCTCGCGCTGCTCGAATTGCTCAAGGACGATCCGGCACTCTACGTGCGGCGCTCGGTCGCCAACAACCTCAACGACATCGGCAAAGACCATCCGCACATCCTGGCCGCAACAGCGCGACGCTGGATGGTGGACGCCACGCCCGAGCGCGAATGGGTGGTGCGCCATGCGCTGCGCTGGTCCGTCAAACAGGGTGCGCCCTGGGCGCTGGAGATTCTGGGTTACGGGAAGAAGGCGGACGTCGAACTGCGCGATGCATCCATCACACCTGCCGCGCCGCGTATCGGCGAGTCAGTCTGCGTGGCGTTCAGCCTGCACAACCCGCGGCGCCGGCGTCAGCAGCTCATGGTGGACTTCCAGGTGCACTTTGTGAAAGCCAATGGCAGCACCAGCACCAAGGTGTTCAAACTCAAGGCGCTGCTGCTGGAGGCGGGCGCCACGATTCAGCTCTCAAAAAAACTGTCGCTGGCCGAGATGACCACACGCCAGCACCACGCCGGCGACCACCGCGTGGACGCGCTCGTGAACGGGCAGGAATTTGCGCTCGGCGGCTTCAAGCTGCGGCGCTGAGCCAGCGCAGCCACGCCTTTTTCAGGCCTTCTTCAGATAGGTCTCCGCCACGCGTACCCAATAACTCGCACCGGTCGGCAGCACGCGGTCGTTGAAGTCGTAACCCGCGTTGTGCACCATGCACCCGCCTTCGGAGCCGACACCGTTGCCGATGAACACATAACAACCCGGCACCTTTTCCAGGAAGAAGGCGAAATCCTCGCTGCCCGTGACCGGCTCGGAGTTGGCGATCAAGCCATCGTCACCGAGCCAGTCGCGAATGACTCCGGTGCAAAAGGCGGTTTGCGCCGGGTCGTTGTGCAACACCGGGTAACGGCGCTGGTAGTCGACCTCGGCAGTCGCGCCGTAGACCGCAGCCTGGGTCTGGGCAATCTCGGTGATGCGCCGCTGCAGCAGGTCGCGCACGTCGGGGCGGAAGGCGCGCACCGTGAGCCGCAGTTCGGCCTCGCCGGGAATGACGTTGGGCGCATCGCCTGCCAGAAAGGCCCCCACCGTGACGATGCCCATCTGCAGCGGCGGCACATTGCGCGAGACGATGCTTTGCAAGGCCATGACGATGCTCGATGCCGCCACCACCGTATCCACCGCGACATGCGGCATGGCGCCATGGCCTCCAACCCCGCGTACCTTGATGATGGCGGTGTCCGAACTGGCCAGCGCAAAGCCGGGCACCGCCGTGAACTTGCCTTCGGGCTTGCCTGGCATGTTGTGCATGCCAAACATCGCATCGCACGGGAAAAGTTCAAGGAATCCGTCTTCGAGCATCTTGCGCGCCCCGGCCTGGCCTTCCTCCGCGGGCTGGAACACCAAATGCAGATGGCCGTCGAAGTTGCGCGTCGCAGCCAGGTGCTTGGCGGCTGACAGCAACATCGCGGTGTGGCCGTCATGGCCGCAGGCGTGCATCTTGCCGGGGTGCTGGCTGGCGTGGGCAAAGGTGTTGCGCTCG
>JANNDB010000425.1:0-1547 GCA_031387285.1 Betaproteobacteria bacterium
ATCAGGGTGCTGCCGGACATCGACATCGCCGCGACCTCCGGGCTCAGCACGAAGGGGTACAAGACGCCCGCCGCAAGCGGGAAGGCGATCGCGTTGTAGCCCACCGCCCACCAAAGGTTCTGGTGCATCTTGCGCACGGTGGCCCGCGACAACTCTATCGCACCGACGATGTCATACGGGTCGCTCTTCATCAACACGACATCGGCGCTTTCCATTGCCACGTCGGTACCAGCGCCGATGGCGAACCCCACGTTGGCCTGGGTCAGTGCCGGCGCATCGTTGACGCCATCGCCCACCATGCCAACCTTCTTGCCGGTGGCTTGCAGTGCCTTGATCTTCTCGGCCTTCTGGCCCGGTAGCACGTCGGCCAGAACTTTGTCGATGCCCAGATCGGCGGCGATACGCTTGGCTGTGGCCGCGTTGTCGCCGGTCAGCATCACGACTTCGATCTTGCGTTCGCGCAGCTTGGCCACCGCAGCCTTGGAGGTGGGCCGGATCGCATCGGCGATGGCAATCAGGCCAATCACGCTGCCCGCCTGCGACACATGGACCACAGTGCGGCCGTCCCCCTGCAAACGCGTGGCCTGTGCCTCCAGCGGGCCGAGCGCCAGCTTTTGGGTATCCATCAAAAGCCGGTTGCCCAGATACACCGTGCCGCCCGCGGTTTCGGCGCGTGCGCCCATGCCGTCGAGGGTCTCAAAACCGGTTGGCGCCACGATGGTGAGCTTGGCGGCGCGGCGCACGATAGCCTGCGCCAGCGGATGGGCGGAACCCTGCTCGACGGCGGCGGCTGCGGTTAGCACAGCGTCCTCGGCCACTCCGTCGGCTGTGACGATCTCCACCACTTCCGGCTGGCCGACCGTGAGCGTACCGGTCTTGTCGAACACGATCACGTTGAGCTTGGTGGCGTCTTCGAGTGCCGAGGCGTTCTTGAACAGAATCCCGTTCGCGGCCCCCAGACCGGTACTCACCATCACAGCCATGGGCGTGGCGAGCCCCAGTGCATCTGGGCAGGCGATCACGAACACGGTGATGGTCATTGTCACCGCGAACAGCAGCGGCTGCCCCATCACCCAGAACCACACCCCGAAGGTCGTCAGACCAATCGCGATGGCTACGATTACCAGCCATTGCGCGGCCCTGTCCGCCAGCAACTGTGCGGGCGCTTTCGAGTTCTGCGCCTCCTGCACCAGCTTCACGATCTGCGCCAGGGCAGAGTCGGCTCCGACCTTGGTAGCCTTGTATTGGAAGCTGCCGCTCTTGTTTATGCTGGCACCCACTACCGTCGCGCCCGGTCCCTTCTGAACCGGCATCGACTCGCCAGTCAGCATGGACTCATCCACCAGCGATTCGCCGGTCTCGATCGTGCCATCGACCGGAATCTTGTTGCCAGGACGGATGACGACAATCTCGCCCGCCAATACCTCTGCTGTCGGCACTTCGACCTCGGCGCCGTTGCGAATCACGTTGGCTTTGGTCGGCGTGAGGTTCATCAGCGCCTTGATGGCGGACGATGCCCCCGCGCGGGCACGCATTTCCAGCCAGTG
>JANNDB010000437.1:0-2963 GCA_031387285.1 Betaproteobacteria bacterium
CGGCCGACAACTTCAGCTATTTCGCCGAGATGTGCACGCGGGTCGATGGGCACACCTATCCGACCGAGACGCATCTCAACTACACGCTGTTCCATCCGGTCGGAGTCTGTGCCCTGATATCGCCGTGGAACGTGCCCTTCATGACCTCCACCTGGAAGGTCACCCTGTCTGGCATTTGGCAACACGGCGGTGCTCAAGATGAGTGAGCTCTCGCCAATGAGCGCGGCGCGATTGGGCGAACTGGCGCTGGAAGCCGGCATTCCCGCGGGGGTTCTCAATCTGGTGCACGGATATGGCAAGGAGGCAGGCGAGCCGCTGTGCCGCCACCCCGACGTGCGGGCCATTTCGTTCACCGGCTCCACCGCAACCGGAAACCGCATCGTACAGTCGGCGGGTCTCAAGAAGTTCAGCATGGAGCTGGGCGGCAAGTCACCCTTCGTGGTGTTTGAGGACGCCGATCAGGCGCGCGCCCTGGACGCGGCGGTGTTCATGATCTTCAGCAACAACGGCGAGCGCTGCACGGCAGGTTCGCGCATCCTGGTGCAGCGCTCGATCTACGCCGGGTTCGTCGCTCAATTCACCGAACGCGCCCGGCGCATCCAGGTGGGTGACCCGCTTGATGAAGCCACCATCGTGGGCCCCATGATCAGCCAGGCGCATCTGGCCAAGGTGCGCAGCTATATCGAGATCGGGCCCCGGGAGGGCGCGACCATGGTATGCGGCGGACTTGGCGCGCCCGATGTGCCACAACGTGTCAAACGTGGCAATTACGTGCTGCCGACCGTATTCGCTGATGTGGACAACCACATGCGGATTGCGCAGGAAGAGATTTTTGGACCCGTCGCCTGCCTGATTCCATTCGACGACGAAGCCGACGCCATCCGCCTGGCCAACGACATCAGTTATGGATTGAGCAGCTACGTCTGGACCGAAAACCTCGGCCGCGCGCACCGTGTGGCCGCAGCCATCGAGGCCGGCATGTGTTTTGTCAACAGCCAGAACGTGCGCGACCTGCGCCAGCCCTTTGGAGGCACCAAGGCCAGTGGTACCGGGCGCGAGGGGGGTACCTGGAGCTACGAGGTATTCTGCGAACCTAAGAACGTCTGTGTATCCTTGGGCAGCCACCCCATTGCGCATTGGGGAGCCTGAGCATGGGCCAACTTGCGCTCGCCGCCAAGATCACGCATGTTCCATCGATGTACCTGTCGGAGCAGGAAGGTCCACGCAAGGGCACGCGCCAGGACGCCATCGAAGGCCACCATGAGATCAGCCGCCGCTGCCGCGCGCTCGGCGTGGACACCCTGGTGGTGTTTGACACGCATTGGCTGGTCAACGCGAGTTACCACATCAACTGTGCAGCGCATTTCAAGGGCACCTACACCAGCAACGAGCTGCCGCACTTCATCGCCAACATGCCGTTTGAATGCAGGGGTAATCCGGAGTTGGGCAAGCTGCTGGCGCAGGCCTGCAATGCCAGCGGTGTGGATACGATGGCGCACGACGCCACCACCCTCGCGCCGGAATACGGCACGCTGGTGCCATTGCGCTACATGAACCCGGACCAGAACTTCAAGGTGGTGTCGGTGTCCGCCTTGTGCATGGCGCACTACCTCAACGACAGCGCGCGCCTGGGTTGGGCCATGCGCCAGGCGGTCGAGCAGCACTACGACGGCACGGTGGCATTTCTCGCCAGCGGATCGCTGTCGCACCGGTTCGCGCAGAACGGCCTCGCGCCGGAATACGCGTTCAGGATCTGGAGCCCGTTCCTCGAAGAACTCGATCACCACGTTGTCAACATGTGGAAAGGCGGCGAATGGAGGGCGTTTTGCGAGATGCTCCCCGAGTACGCCAGCAAGGGGCACGGCGAAGGATTTATGCACGACACAGCCATGCTGCTCGGTGCGCTGGGCTGGTCTTCCTATGACGGCCGGGCAGAAGTCCTCACGCCTTACTTCGGCGCATCGGGCACCGGCCAGATCAATGCGGTGTTCCCGGTAACGGCACAATCGGGCAACACGATCCCCGCCGCGCAAGCGTCTTTGGCCAGCGGGTTCCAGGCCGCCAGCCGCCTGTGAAGCCTTGATGGCCCTCCACTGCCATGCCACATCTCGTCATACTCTATACGCCCAACCTGGAATCGGAGACCGACATGACGGCGCTGTGCCGCAGCCTGGCTGACACCATGCTCGCGGTCAAGGACGACACCGCCGCCGCCCAGGTCTTCCCCACCGGAGGCACGCGGGTGCTAGCCTATCCTGCTGCACACTACGCGGTTGCCGACGGCCAGGCCGACTACGCCTTCGTCTACCTCAACCTGCGCATGGGGCGGGGCCGCAGCGCCGCCACACACAAGCGCGCCGGTGACGCTTTGTTGATGGCCACCCGCGCGCACTTCCAGCCGGTGTTTACGCGCCGGCATATCGGCATCACGCTGCAGATCGACGAGGGCGCGGAAGTGTTTGATGCCAAACACAGCAACCTGCATCCCCTTTTTGCCAAACGCTGAAAAGAGGACCGATGTTTTCCGAACAACGCATCCACGAACTGGCCGCTGAACTGCAGCAGGCGGAGCAATCCGGAGTACAGGTCGAGCACTTCTCGAAACGTTTCCCGGACATGACCATCAACGATGGTTACGCGGTATCGCGCGCCTGGGTGCGCATGAAGATCGCCGCCGGGCGCGTGGCGCGTGGCCACAAGATCGGCCTGACCTCGCGCGCCATGCAGCAGGCCAGCCAGATCACCGAGCCCGACTACGGCACCCTGCTCGACGACATGTTCATCCCGCAAGGCAGCGATATCCCGGTGAAACGCTTCATCGCGCCGCGGGTCGAAGTGGAACTGGCGTTTGTGTTGGGTCGTCGCCTGCAGGGCCCTGACGTCACCCTGTTCGACGTGCTGGCCGCTACCGACTATGTGGTCCCGGCCATCGAGATCATCGACGCCCGCATCGAGCAGTTCGA
>JANNDB010000452.1:0-5291 GCA_031387285.1 Betaproteobacteria bacterium
GTCCAGAAAAAGGCCCAGCCGGCGTCGGTCAACCATTCGATCGGGTTTGATCCGATGGCGACCAAGCCCGCATTGAAAACGCCTTGGCCCTGGAGCAGCCACTTCCAGATCAGTGCCACGACGACAGGCGACAACAGCACCGGGTAGAAGAACACGCCGCGCCAAAAGCCCCGACCGATGATTTTGCGGTTCAAAACCAGCGCGGTCGCGAGTGACAACAGCACCATCAAGACCACCTGGATCAGGCTGAATTTGACGGTGTTGAAAATGGCGCGCCAGAAAACGTCTTTGCGGCAGGTCTGGATGTCAAAATAATCGCGGCATTCGAGCAGAATGCCAAAATTTTCAACGCCAGTGAACGGACGCTCGAACGGCATCAGCTTCACGCCGCCGGTTCCTGCATAAATGAAATTGATCAGGATGGGCAGAAACGTGAAGAGGCCAAACACCAGCAAATTCGGCCCCACAAACAGCCAACCCATGCGCGAGAACCCAATGAGCCGCTGACCCAGGCGGAACAGCGGTTCAAACAGGTTGAAAAACAGGCTGAGGACGCGGAACATGGGTGCCAGTTTAATGTCTGCTGGTCAAGGTTTGATGCCAAATACAAAACGGCCTGCCTTCTCTGGCAGGCCGTCCGGTGCTCAAAGAAAGCTTACTTTTGCGCCTGCTTGACGGCGTCCTGCATGTCTGAGTTGATTTTTACCAACGCCTCGTCGGTGCTCATCTCGCCAACAATCGCTTGTGTCACACGCGCCACGGTCGGCAGCATGATGGCCCGGTTGAACTTGTAGCCCTGGAACTGGAACGCTGCCGGCGCCAGGCTAGCGACACCGCTGCTGAACACGCCCAGTGCCGCGTTGACAGCCGGCTGCGCGGCGGGATATTTGACCTTGCCGGCCAAGCCAATGTGGGCGGGGATATTGTTGGTCCTGCCGGTGAACTCGGCATAGGCGGCCTCGGAGGCCATGAAATCAAGAAACGCGCCCACTTCTTTGGGAGATTTGCTGGTCTTGAGGGCAACCCAGGCCGAGCCTCCGGGAATGCCTGAACATGCGGCTGGCCCGCAGGGGTTGGGCACGGCGACCCAATCGAATTTGTTGCCGATGTCTTTTTGCAGGCGGTTGATCTGCCAGGAGCCGGACAACACCATGGCGACGCGGCCGTTCTTGAACTCGCCGATCGAGTCCGCATAACTGGAGCCGCCGGAGCCACCCCAGACCTCCTTGAGCATGGCACCATCCTTGTGCCAGGCAACGAACTTGGAGACTGCAGTCTTGTAGCCGTCATCGAGCACGAGCTCGCCCTTGGCGTCAAAAATCTTCGCGCCATAACTGATGGCCGGACCGGCGAAGCGGTGGCCGGAGCGATCCCAGGCAAGGGCGGCCTGGGTTTGTGTGGCCTTGGATACCTTGCGCGTGGCTTCGACCCACTCGTCCCAGGTCGCTTTCGGGCCGGGCATGGCCACTTTGGCCTGGTCAAACAGTGTCTTGTTGACGTAAGGGCCGGTCATCGTCAGCTGGGACATGAAGCCGTAAATCCCCTTGTCGGTGGCGCTCGGCCGCAACCATGGCAAGGTGCCACCGAAATTGGCTTCCCAGTAGGCCTTGTCCTTCACGTGTGCGCTGATGTCCATATAGTACTTGGACAGGCCACCCAGATCGGTGACTCGCGCGATATCCGGCCCCTGTCCTGCTGCGAGCTGCACCGGCAACTGCTCGACGATGGTCTTGTAGGGCACCACGTCGATCATCACCTTGGTACCGGGATTGGCGGCCTCGAATTTCTTGGCCAGATCGGCCGTGACGTTGCACTCGATGCCGTCCTGGTAGCACATGACGCGGATATCGGCCGCGCTGGACATCAAGGGAAGACCGAGTGCGGCAAGCGCGATCGCTGCGAGGCGGTGGTGGGAAACAGGGGTTACCATGGTGGAATCCTTATCAAAGGCAGGGGAGGACAGGTCGTAATGCTAGGTCAAAAGCCGCCGCGGCACACTATGGTTTATACGGATCAATACATATAGATGACGCGCCGCCATGGGCCCTGCAGCCATTGCGCCTGAACTGCCCGAATTGCTGGTGTGCCAGAACGGAACGCGGGTTCACACCGCTGCCGACTGGGCACGGCGGCGCAACGAAATCCTCACGCTTCTTTTGCAGGTGCAGTACGGCGCGTTGCCGGCTGCCCCCGACGGGGTACATTGCGAACTCCTGCACGCCGCAACGGTGCGCCGCATGGACCATGCCCAGTTGTTGACCTGCCGTATCCACACAGGAATAAATGCGGGCTTCACGCTGCGCCTCTTTGTCCCGACTCGTGTCGGCCCGGCCCCGGTCATTCTGAATGGTGATGGATGCTGGCACTATGCAAGCGACGAGGTCATTGCCGGGATCCTGCGGCGCGGGTACGCATTTGCCCAGTTCAACCGCGTGGAAGTGGCCCCAGACCCGCCCGAGCCTGCGCGCAAAACAGGAGGCTGCGCAGTGGGCCCCGGTTCGCCGCACTCGGCCATTGCGAGCTGGGCCTGGGCCTACCATCGCGCCGTCGATGCCTTGCACCAGATTGCACAGGTGGACGCCAGCCGTATTGCCGTGGTTGGCCACTCGCGCGGCGGCAAGGCAAGCCTTCTTGCAGGTGCAACGGACACGCGCGTCATGCTCACCAGCGCCAACAATTCCGGCGCCGGAGGCGCGGGCTGCTGGCGCGGCGGGAACTCCGGCGCCGAGACACTTGCAGACATCACGCAGGCCTTCCCGCACTGGTTCGACCTGGCCTTGGCCCAGTTTGCCGGCCGCGAAAGCGAGCTGCCCTTCGACCAGCATTTCCTGAAGGCTTTGATTGCACCGAGGGCCCTGTTGACTACAGAGGCCCGCGGCGACCTGTGGGCGAATCCGCTAGGAACCTGGCAGACTCATGTAGCGGCACGCGCGGCCTTTCGGCTGCTGGGCTGCGAAGACGCCATCGCCGTCGCTTACCGCGAAGGCGGACACGACCACCACCCCGCCGACTGGGAGCTGCTGCTCAACCATTGCGACGTGGTGCTGCGCGCGGCAACCCCTGTGCCGGCGATGCACCATGACTGGACGCTGGAGCCATAAGACGGGTCCTGGTTCAGCCAGGTTGCGACAGGGCGCCCTGCAGCGCCATCACGCGGTCGATGCAGAGCCCGAGTTCGCGCTGTTGGTGGGCGTCTAGCGCAGCCACGCCGGGCCGGCATACTGCGGTCGCAAAAATGCCTTCGCGCTGACGCAGATGCTTGAAGAAGCGGATGCTCACGTCGATGTGCTGGTTGGAGAAAGCCAGCACGGGTGTGAGCGAAGCATGCAGCGCGCGGGCTCCAGCATGGTCGCCCGCTGTGAAACGCCGGTACACCTCGACATAGATGGCGTCCATCGCGGTGGGTATGAAGGCATGCACGCCACGGTGCAGCGCCTCCAGCATTTGCGCCGCGGCCCAGCCGCCGCTCACATGCAGGGCGCCTTGCGTGGCCTGCAATACGGCGGAGTACTTGGGGCCGGGCAGGGTCACTTCGATCTTCAAGCCGCGGAACGCCGGAACTTCGCGCTGCAACAGCAGGATGTCGGACAGGGCGAGGCCGGGTCCGCCGAAGTCAAGATCCTGCAGCATCAACAGGCCCGGGCCCGCTGCAGCAATCTCCTGCACCAGAGCTACCAATGTGTCTCCGCTCGCCGCTGGCGGAATCTGGCACAACATGGCCGGTGCGCCGAGTTCGCGCGCCATGCCCGCCAGTACAACGCGCTCCTCCTGCAGCGGGCTGCTGCACCCGATGATCACGGGGACGCGGCCCGCCGCCTGCTCCAGAAACAGTGTGGCGACCAAGCGCTTTTCGCTCAGGCTCAGGCTGCCGGTCTCGCCTGCCACCGCCAGCACGAGCATCCCGGCTACACCCGCCGCGAGCACAGCATCCACCGAGCGCCGGATTCCCTGTACATCGATGGCGCCATCCTCGAGGAAGGGCGTATTCATGCTCGGCACGATGCCGCGCGGGAAACCTGCGACGGAAGCGCTGCGCTGCACGGTTCAACCGCCTATTTGGGCATGCCGTACCCCATCGTCTGGGGCAACCACAGCACGATCTGCGGGAAGAATGTCATCGCCAGCAGCAGCAACAACAACATCACCAGGAACGGCCAGCCTTCCTTCATCATCTCGCCGATCGGTATGCCGGTGAGCGCCTTGGTGACGAACAACAACATGCCAAACGGCGGATGGATCAGGCCGATCATCATGTTGAGTACCACCAGCACACCAAAGTGCACCAGGTCAATGCCCAGCAGCTTGACCGCTGGCAGCAGCATGGGAACGAACACCAGCAGCAGCACCGAGACATCCAGGAAACACCCCAGCACCAGGAACATCAGGTTGACCAGCAACAGGAACTTCACCTGCGACAGGTGCATGCTGTCGACCCACTGGGCCATTGCCTGAGGCACGCCCTCGGCTGTGAAAGCGTAGTTCAGGATGAACGAGCCAGCCAGGATGATGGTGATCACTGCGCTGCCGCGCGCGGACTCCAGCACCACGCCCCAGAAGCTCTTCCAGGTCAACGCGCGGAAGAACACGGTGGCCAGGATCAGTGAATGCAGCGCGGCAACGGCCGCTGCCTCGGTCGGGGTGA
Source organism: Betaproteobacteria bacterium (assembly GCA_031387285.1). Lineage (GTDB taxonomy): Bacteria > Pseudomonadota > Gammaproteobacteria > Burkholderiales > Burkholderiaceae_C > CAISIP01. The sequence goes on from JANNDB010000452.1 coordinate 4,643, forward strand.
ACACACCGGAGTAGATGCCACCAAGCAACACGATCGGCATCGACAGCGGCAGGGCTCCGCGGAAAATGAGGCCCGCCCATTCCTTGCGTGGCACCGGGTCATCGCGCGGCATGTCGCGGCGCACGGCGATGACGTGCACCACCACCATCATGAGGCCCGCCATCAGGAAGCCCGGCACGACGCCGCCCAGGAAAAGCGCGCCCACCGACGCACCGGATACCAGGGCGTAGATCACCATCGGGATGGACGGCGGAATGATGGGCCCCAGGGTCGCGCTGGCCACCACCACGGCGCCTGCAAAACCACGTGTGTACTCGGGCTTCTTGAGCATCTGGCGGATGGTCACTAGACCAGGTCCTGCGGCATCGGCGATCGCGCTGCCGCTCATGCCGGAAAAAATCACGCTCACGAGGATATCGACCTGCGCCAGGCCGCCGCGCATGCGCCCGACCAGGATGCGGCAGAAGTCAAAGATGCGCTCGCTCACCGTGCCCGCATTCATGATGTTGGCCGCGAAGACAAACAGCGGAACGGCCAGCAGCACATAGCTGTTGTAGAGGCCGTTGCCGACCTGTTCGGCAACCAGCCCGACGTCCTGCCCCTTGACCAGCAGGTAGGCGATGCCCGCGGCCAGCATGGCAAAACCGAT
>JANNDB010000465.1:0-3336 GCA_031387285.1 Betaproteobacteria bacterium
TTCATCATCTTCATCATTCCGCCGCCCTTCATCTTCTTCATCATGTCCTGCATCTGCTCGAATTCCTTGAGCATGCGGTTCACTTCCTGCACCTGAACGCCGGCGCCGGCGGCGATGCGCCGTTTGCGCGTGGCCTTGATGAGTTCGGGCTTGCGCCGCTCCAGCGACGTCATGCTGTGAATGATGCCTTCCTTGCGCCGGATGTCCTTCTCGGCCCGGCCCATGTCGACCTGCCCGGCCTTGGCTGCCAGCGCCGCCGGCAGCTTGTCCATCAGGCTGGACAGGCCGCCCATCTGTTTCATCTGCTGGATCTGGGCGAGGAAGTCATTGAGGTCAAAACCGGCGCCGCTCTTGACCTTGGCGGCCAGTTGCTGTGCCGCCTGCATGTCAACACCCGAAGTCACCTGTTCGACCAGCGCCAGGATGTCGCCCATGCCCAGTATGCGTCCGGCGTGCCGTTGCGCGTCGAACAGCTCCAGCCCGTCGATTTTTTCGCTGGTACCGGCGAACTTGATGGGCGCGCCCGTGACCTGGCGCACAGACAGTGCGGCGCCGCCGCGCGAATCGCCGTCGGTCTTGGTCAGAATGATGCCGGTGAGGGGCAAGGCCTGCTTGAATGCGAGGGCGGTATTGACCGCGTCCTGGCCCTGCATCGCATCGACCACGAACAGGGTCTCCACGGGGTTCAGGGCCTGATGCAGCTCCTGGATCTCCTGCATCAGCACCGCGTCCACCGCGAGGCGGCCGGCGGTATCCACCAGCAACACGTCGAAATAGTGCTTGCGGGCGTAGTCCAGCGCGGCGTTCGCAATGGCCACCGGCTCTTGCTCGGCCGTGCTCGGGAACCATTCGGCACCGGCCTGGGCGGTGACGGTACGCAGTTGTTCAATGGCGGCGGGGCGATAGACGTCACCGGACACCGTCAATACTTTCTTCTTGCGCTTCTCGATCAGGTAGCGCGCGAGCTTGGCCGTGCTGGTGGTCTTGCCCGAGCCCTGCAGGCCGGCCATCAGAATCACGGCCGGCGGTTGCGCCGCGAGGTTGATGTCGCTCACCCCGTCACCCATGGTCGCGGCCAGCTCGCGATTAACGATGCCCACCAGCGCCTGCCCGGGCGAGAGGGAACCGAGCACTTCGGCGCCCAGCGCCTTTTCTTTCACGCGGGCAATGAAGTCGCGCACCACGGGCAGCGCCACGTCTGCCTCCAGCAGGGCCAGGCGCACCTCGCGCAGCATGTCGGCCACGTTGGATTCGGTGATACGCGCCTGGCCCCGGATTTCCTTGACAAGGCGGGAAAGTTTTTCGCTGAGGGAGGAGGCCATGGAAGGTGCTGGATGGGGTGCAGGCTAGACGCTAAACTGCGACCATGATTCTAGCCAGTGCACCTGTGTCGGTGGACGCGTTGACCGCGCTTGCCGCATTGACATACGGTGTCGCCGCCGTTGTCGGCGGGCGCGGCCAGTCCCTGGCACGCTGGGTGGAGGTTGGCGCCTGGCTTGCACATGGGGCGTTGCTGGCGTGGGGGCTGCTCGGCACAACGCCACGTTTCGGGTTTGCCGCGGCCCTGTCGATGACGGTCTGGCTGGTCATTGCGGTGTACTTCGTGGAGCGGCAGTTTTACCCGCAATTGCGCATCCGCTGGGTGATGAGTGCCGTGGGTGCCGTGGTGGTGGCGATTGCCTGGCTTTTTCAGGGCAGCCCGCTGACGGCTGGCGCGTCCGTGTGGCTGCCCTTGCACCTGTCGCTCGCCCTGGGATCCTATGGCCTGTTTGGAGCTGCCGTCGTTCATGCGCTGCTGATGGGGCGTGCGGAGTCCCGCATGCGCCATCCGACCAGCACGGCGCCCAGCATGCCCTTGCTGACGATGGAGCGACTCACGTTCCGCCTGGTCTGGGCCGGTTTCGCCTTGCTGAGCGCGACACTTCTGCTCGCCGTCACGCTCGGCGAATCGCTCTATGGCCCGGGTTCGGCGTTCCGGTGGAACCACAAGACCGTCTTTACCGTGTTGTCCTGGCTGGTGTTTGCGGCCCTGCTGGCCGGGCGCGCGCGCCTGGGCTGGCGCGGGCGCAGCGCGACCCGCATGCTGTATGCCGGGAGCGGACTGTTGTTCCTGGCATACGCCGGATCGCGCTTCGTGCTGGAAGTTGTGCTGGGGCGCTTGCCATGAAATTCCTGTTGGTGCTGCTGGTCGTGCTGGTGGGCTTTTTTGTCTGGCGATCAGGCCGCACGCAGCGTGTCGCGCGTCCGCGTCAAGCGGCCCCTGCAGCACGAACAGTAGTCGAGATGGTGCCATGTGCCCGATGTGGCGTACATTGCGCCCGCGACGAGGCGGCGGTGGGCAAGGCTGGCCTGTATTGCAGCGCGCAGCACCTCAGCCTTTCGGAACCCTGAGCCGCCGCAGCGCGGCCGTTGGCTTTGGCGCAGACCCTTTCCACGATGGACTTGAACCGGAACCTCGGGGCCGGGGATGGCGCAGAGGGGCCGGGCGAATTCGTGCGCCTCTGGCGTGGCTTCATGACGGCCCGGGTGATGTTGGGTCTGATGTTGCTGTTGCTGCAAATTGCGCTGCAAGTAATGGGTCAGGGCGCCGACCGCCTGCTGGTAGTGGCATGCGTGGCCTACCTGATGGCCACGCTGGTGACGCGGCTGCTGGGTCGTCCTCGCCGGCTTGGCCGCAATTTCGATCCCCAATGGCTGTCCACGATTGGCGTGGATGTGGCTGCGTTTGGCCTGTTGCAGTATGTGCAGGGGCACATCGGTATCAATTACACCCCACTATTGGCACTGCCGGTTTTGCTGGCGTCGGTACTCGGGTCCCTGCCCCTGGCAATGGGTACCGCAGCAGGCGTCACCTTGTTGCTTCTGGCGCAGGCGCTGCTTCTGGCCTTGCGCCTGCCACAGGACATGACGCCGGTGTTCGCGCAGACGGCGCTAACGGGCGCCGGCTACTTCCTGATCGCGTTCCTGGCGACGCAGTTGTCGGCCAGGCTGGCAAGCGAGGAACAACGTTCACAGCGGAGCCAGCGGGCGATGCAGGTGCAGCGGCAGGTCAACGAACTGGTCATCGAGGCCATGGCCGATGGCGTGTTGGTGGTAGACGTCGATGGCACGGTGTGGGCGGCGAACCCGGCGGCGCGCCACTTCCTGGGGCGTGAAGGGGAGCCCGGGCAGTTGCCGTTTGAGATCCATGCGCAGACGCAGTGGGGTTCGCTGGGTCGGCTGGCGGCCGCAATTTTGGCCTCGGGTCGCGCGCAGCGCGCCAATCTGGTCCTGGTCCGGGACGACACCGGACCCATGCACGTGCTGGTTCGCACCCGCCTGACCGCCACAGTGGAC
>JANNDB010000472.1:0-5510 GCA_031387285.1 Betaproteobacteria bacterium
CTCGTCCTTGACCATGAACTCCATCACATCGAGGGCCCGGATCTCGCCGTATCGGCTGGTGTAGGTGGGAAGCAGTTCGCTGATGCTGATCAGGCCTTGCCATCCCACCAGCGCCACCGCTTCAGACTGCGGCAGCAGCGAGGTCTGGTAATTCACATCCAGCAGGCGCGCCGTGTTCTCGGCGCGTTCGGTGTAGCGGGACATCCAGAACAGATGGTCGGCGGTTCGGCTGAGCATCAGGCATCTCCTGCGACGGTGGTTTGCGATTGCGATTGCGATTGCGTCTGCGCCGGTTCTGCTTCCAGTATCCAGGTGTCCTTGGTACCGCCACCTTGCGACGAATTCACCACCAGCGAGCCTTCCTTGAGAGCCACCCGGGTCAAGCCGCCGGGCACCATCTGCACCGTCTTGCCGCTCAGCACATAGGGTCGCAGGTCGATATGGCGTGGCGCGATGCCACTCTCGACGAAGGTTGGACAAGTCGACAGGCTAAGCGTCGGCTGCGCAATATAGCCGCTCGGGTTGGCCCTTACCGCCTTGGAAAATTCAGCGATCTCGTCTTTCGTGGCGGCAGGCCCGACCAGCATGCCATAACCACCTGCGCCATGCACCTCTTTCACCACCAGATCCTTGAGGTGATCCAGCGTGTACTGCAGATCGTCGGGGTTGCGGCACATGTAGGTGGGCACGTTCTTGAGGATGGGCTTTTCGCCGAGGTAGAACTCGATCATCCTGGGGACGTAGGGATAGATCGACTTGTCGTCGGCGACTCCGGTTCCTACCGCATTGCAGATCGTCACGTGGCCGGCACGGTACACATCGAGCAGCCCGGCGCAGCCCAGTGTCGAATCGGGGCGGAACGCCTTGGGGTCGAGAAAGTCGTCATCCACACGCCGGTAAATGACATCCACCCGCTTGGGGCCGCGTGTAGTGCGCATGTACACAAAGTTGTCGCGTGTAAACAGATCCTGGCCCTCCACCAGCTCCACACCCATTTGCTGGGCCAGGAATGCGTGCTCAAAATAGGCGCTGTTGTACATGCCCGGTGTAAGCACTACAACCGTTGGTTCAGCGGTGGTAGCAGGGCTGGAGGCACGCAAGGTCTCGAGCAGCAGATCGGGGTAATGCGCCACGGGTGCCACGCGATGCGCGCTGAACAGATCGGGAAACAGCCGCATCATCATCTTGCGGTCTTCCAGCATGTAGCTCACGCCGCTGGGGACACGCAGGTTGTCCTCCAGCACGTAGTACTCACCCTCGCCAACGTCGTTCGGGGCACGTACTATGTCGACCCCCGAGATGTGCGAATACACGTCACCCGGTACGCTGACCCCGACCATCTCCGGGCGGAACTGCGCGTTGTTGAGCACCTGATCGGTCGGGATCACCCCGGCCTTGAGTATTTCCTGACCATGGTAGACGTCGTGGATGAACCGGTTGAGCGCCACCACGCGCTGTGCCAGGCCTTTCTCCAGCACCGCCCATTCCTGTGCCGGGATGACGCGCGGAATCAGATCAAACGGAATCAGCCGCTCGGTGCCCGCGCCGTCCTCATCCTTGGCGCCATAAACGGCAAACGTAATGCCAACGCGGCGAAATATCAGCTCGGCCTCTTCGCGCCGCTTGGCCATCATGTCACCGGGCTGGCGCGCCAGCCACTCGTCATATATCCGATAGTGCTCCCGTATCTGCCTTCCGCCCGAGAAAAACTCGTAGGGCATGGACGTATACATCTCGTCGAATTTGTGCATGAATATTGGGCTCCTACCCTGAGCTTAGCAAGTTTCTGACCATGTCACGGTGCAATATGGTGCCAGTACCGACGCTGCTCGGTGCGCTCGCATCGCACCACGGCGGGGCTGTCTGATCGCCAGGTCATCGCACCACAATGGGGCGAATCCACCACGTTGACATTGCCTTCGCGGTACCGTGCCAGGACCTCCAGTGCGGGGTGGCCAAAGCGGTTCCTGTACCCCGCCTGCACCAACGCAAAGCGGGGCGCCACCGCCTGCAGGAATTCCCTGCTGCTTGAAGTCTTGCTGCCGTGGTGGGGAACCAGCAGCACGTCGGCGCGCATATCTGCGCCACCTGCCAGCAAACGCTGTTCTTGTGGGCGTTCGATGTCGCCCGTCAATAGCGCCACGCGCGACGCGCGCCCCGGCGCAGCCTGACTGGCTACCCGCAACACACAGGACATGGCGTTGGGCCGATTGCGGTTCTGGTACTCGTGTGCCTGCGGATGGAGCACCTCGAAATCAACACCATCCCATGTCCAGCGTTGGCCGGCCAGGCAACGCGCAGCGGGACGCAACTGCTGCAGTTCATGGTCATCCTCGATGGAACTGCTCAGTTGCGTCTGGGGCTGCATGCCAAGCACTGCCGCAGCACCGCCGGAGTGGTCGCTATCGCGGTGGCTCAGCATCAGCACGTCGAGCTGTACGTCCAGCGCGCGCAGCAGTGGTACGAGGACCCTGTGGCCGGCATCACTTTCACGCGAATAGCGCGGGCCGGCGTCGTACAGCAAGGCATGGCGCGCGGTGCGCACCAGGACAGCATTGCCCTGGCCGATGTCCGCCGCCAGCAATTCGAACTGCCCCGGCTCAGGCCGTGGCACTGGCCAAAACAGCAATGGCACCAGCAAAGGCACAGCCGCCGAACGCACCACCCATGGAAGCCGAAGAATCAGCAGAACGCCCCCGATCAGCGCACACACGCCCGCCCACAGCGGCGCCTGCGGCAGTGTCAGCATGGCCCAGGGCCAGGCCACGAGCAACTCCAGGAACCAGGACAGCAGCAGGAGCGCCTTCGCCGCGAAATCCCAAAGCGGCGCAACCAGTGCCCCCGCCATTGCCAGCGGCGTGACGATGAGGGTCACCCAGGGAATCGCCAGGGCGTTGGCGATGAGGCCGACCAGCGAGACCTGACCGAACAGGATCAGGCTCAGGGGGGCCAGGGCGATGCTGATCACCCACTGCTCGCGCGCCATGCGGCGCAAAGTGGCAAACCGGGCGGTAGAAGGCAGAGTGGCGCCGTCGGAGGCAAACAGCACGCCGACCGCCACGAAACTGAGCCAGAACCCGGCCTGTGTCAAGGCCCAGGGGTCGACGGCGACGACCACCGCGCAGGCCAGCATCCAGACCGCTGGCCAGGGCCAGCGCCGCCCGGTCAGCCGCAGCAGCCCCACAGTCGCCAGCATGCAGACGGTGCGCTGCGCGGGAACGCCCCAGCCACTGAACAGTGCATAGGCGGTTGCCAGCAATATGCCGCCGACCTGTGCCGCGTACTGTGCGGGGCAACGCAGGCACAGCGCACTGGAGCAGCGCCAGGCGAATCCGATCAGCGCCGCGGCAAGCCAGGCAAACATCGTGATGTGCAGGCCGGAAATGCTCATGAGGTGGGCCACACCGCTGGCGCGAAATACATCCCAGTCAGCGCGTTCAATCGCGTTTTGATCGCCCACCACCAGCGCAGCGATCAAACCCGCCAGACGGCGCTCGGCAACACGCTCGAAGATCCGCTCGCGCGTGGCCTGGCGCAGGGCCTCCACCGGGTGCTGCCAGGTGGTCTGCAGCCGCATCGGGGCAACGTCACGCGCGCCGGCACGCACCGATCCGGTCGCCTGCAGCCCCTGCTCCCACAGCCAAAGTTCGTAATCGAAGCCATGCGGATTGCGGTTGCCGTGTGGTGCCTTGAGGCGCGCCTGCAACTGCCAGCGTTCGCCCGCGCGCAGTTCCTGCGGTTGGCGCAGCAACTCAGGTGCGCCACCGTTGCCGGCCCAGCCCAGGTTGCCGTGGTACCAGCTCAGGTAGACCTGGGCGGGCACGAGAACGATCTGGCCGTCGATGCGCGCCTGCTCCACCTGCAATCGAAAACGCACGCCGGCTTCACTGTGTTGCGGCATGGCTGCGACCACACCGGTCAACAGGACGTCCTGTCCCTCGAATTCGGCAGCAAGTGCGCCACTCATGAAGGCACTGGCACGCCATCCGGTCAGGCCGAACCCCAGAACCAGCGACAGCATGAAAGTGGCGCCGATTGCCAGAAACCGACGGGTCGGCGGCCGGGTGTACAGGGCGACCAGGCCCGCCGCGGCGACCCCAAGCAGGGCCGCATAGGCAAGCCAACTCCACAGCGCTGCTTGAAAAAGCTGCGCGCCGGCCCCGGCCACGAACCCCAGGAGAAGGGGCATCAGATGCACCGTGCGCCTGCCAGCGCCTGAATCAGCGGCCGGTGAATACCGGCTTGCGCTTTTCGAAGAAGGCCGCAATCGCCTCCTGGGCGTCCTGACTGCGCAGCACGCGCACCTGGTTCACGGCCTCCATCGCCACCATGTCTTCGGCGCGCTGGGTTTCGGCCGCGTTCAGGTTGGCCTTGATGAACCGGTAGGCCAGGGGTGGGCCGTCCGCCAGGCGGCGCGCAAACACCGCGACTTCGTCTTCCAGCGCCGCGTCTGGCACCACCTTGTTGACAAGCCCTATCTGCAGGGCTTGCTCCGCGGGCACCCGGTCGGCAAAGAAAAACAGCTCGCGTGCCCTGGCCACGCCCACCAGTTTGGTCAGGTAATAACTCGCACCCAGTTCTCCTGAAATGCCGATGCGCGCAAAAGCGGTGGAGAAAAAAGCAGTGTCTGAAACAATGCGAAAGTCACACGACGCCGCGAGCGCCACAGCGGCACCGACACAGGCACCACGCACCATGGCGATGGTCGGCTTGGGCATGCCATGCAACAGCAACGGGCCCTCGCTGGCACGCCGTGTCCGCTCCGCCGAGGTATCGACGTCGTTCCAGACTGGGTCGTCCTTCCACTTCACCCACTCGGGGTCCCTGCGGTCGATTGCATCGAACTCCTTGATGTCGCCACCGGCGCAGAACGCCTTGCCGGCGCCGGTGAGTACCACCACACGTACCTCGGGCGACGCTGCGGCCTCGCGCAGCCGGTCGTTGAGCATGCGGGTCATGCTGATGGTCAGGCCGTTCATCGACGCGGGGCGGTTCAGGGTGACGGTAAGAATGCCGTCGCCCAAATGGGTCTGGATATCGCTGTCCATGGTGTTTGTCTCCGCTTGCAGGATGTAAATAGGGGTTGGAATGCCAGTTGTGACGCGTCAGGCGTCTTTGGGCAGCCAGGGTATGAATGCACTGGTTCGGTGAACATAGGCCGCGTACCCCGGGTTCTTCTTGCCCAGGCGACGCTCCAGCAGGTTGGCGCCCAGCGGTCCGATGATGAAATAACTGAGAAGCACAGGCGCGACGAAGGTGAGGTAACCCGCCAGCCCGGCATCACAGGCCATCAGGAAGAGGCTCCACTGCACCAGCATTTCACCAAAGTAGTTGGGATGGCGCGAGTAGTGCCAAAGGCCCTTGTCCATCACCGCGCCGGCCTCGGTGCGTTGCCTTCGAAACCGGGCCATCTGCCAGTCAGCCACTGCCTCCGTGGCCAGTCCGACCGCCCAGACTGCCAGCCCAATCCAGAGAATGGCGCCAGGCGGGCGCGACGCCGGGGACGCAAT
>JANNDB010000479.1:0-4388 GCA_031387285.1 Betaproteobacteria bacterium
CGCCTTGGTGTAGGGGTGCAAGGGTGCGCGCACGAGCTCCGCGGTAGGCGCCTCCTCGACGATGACGCCCAGGTACATGACGATGGCGCGCGAACACAGGTAACGCACCAGGGTCAGGTCATGCGAGATGTACAGCGCCGTCAGCCCCATCTCCTCGCGCACCCGGCGCAGCACGTTGAGAATGCCGGCCCGCACACTCACGTCGAGCATGGAGACGGGTTCGTCCGCCACGATGAACTCGGGTTGCAGGATCAGCGCCCGTGCCAGGGCCACGCGCTGCAACTGGCCCCCGGACATTTCATGCGGGTAGGTCTGGTTCAGGTGCTGCAGGCGACCCAATTGCGCGCGCTGCAGCGCCAGCGCGAGGCGGTCTGCGTGTTCTTCCTTGGGAATGCGGCAGTTGACCAGCGGCTCGACCAGCGACCGGTGCAGGTTGAACCGGGGGTTGAGTGCATCGAACGGGTTCTGGAACACGAACTGCGCACGGCGGCGGAACTCCAGGCGTTGCGGCGCATCCAGCGTGGCCACATCGGCGCCCCCGAAGCGCAAGGTACCTGCGCTGGGCGCGACCAGGGCGAGCAACATCCTGCCGATGGTGGTCTTGCCGCAGCCGGATTCGCCCAGCAGGCCGACCGATTCCCCGCGCTGAATCCGCAAATCGATGCCGGCCACCGCCGACACCGCCGGGCGGTGGCCCGTCACCAGGTCGCGCAGCGAACGCGGCGCGGGAAAGTTCTTGGTCAGGCCCTCAGCGTGCACCAGTGCGTTCACAGAATACCTCCGTGCTGCGCACTGCGGTGCGAGCGCCTTGGGAGCGGCCCGGCGGCGCTCATGTCGCCCCCACATTCCACTGCGCGCGCAGCACGCTCGCCTCATCGGCCCGCCAGCAGGCGACAGTACGGGCGGATGGCCCGTGCGCCCGCAAAGGTGGGGATTCCCGCCGGCAAACATCCAGCGCAAACGGGCAGCGCTCGGCAAACCGGCACCCTTGGGGCGGCGTGTGCAGATCGGGCGGGCTGCCCTCGATCGGTCGCAAGGTGTCGATGCGCTGGTGGATATCGGGAAAGGCGTGGGTCAAGCCCATCGAATAGGGGTGCAGCGGGCTCGCCAGGACCTGTTCGACGGACCCGGTCTCCACCACCTGCCCGGCGTACATGACCACTACCGAATCACACACGTACGCCACCACGCTGACATCGTGCGTGACCATGATCATCGACAGCTGCAAGGACTTGCGCAGGCTGTGAATCAGGTCCAGGATCTGCCGCTGCACGATCACATCCAGTGCGGTCACGGGTTCGTCGGCGATCACCAGTTCGGGCTGCAGCGCAAGCGCCATTGCGATCGAAATGCGCTGGCGCATGCCACCAGAAAACTGGTGCGGATAGTCCGCCAGGCGCTTGCCGTCGATGCCGACCTGGTCAAACAGCTGCTGCACACGCTCGCGCGCAGCGCGCTGGGTCATCCCGCTGCGCTGGGTCAGCACCTCCGCGATCTGGTCCCCCACACGATGCACCGGATTGAGCGCATTCATCGCACTTTGCGGCACAAAAGCGAAATCCCGCCACCGGTGCTTTTGATGCTGGGCCGGCGACAAGCCCAGCAGGTCCTCGCCTTTCCAGCGTATCGCACCTTTGCGGATCGTGGCATTGCGGGGAATCACGCCGGTGATGGCGCGCGCCAGGCTGGTCTTGCCGCAGCCCGACTCACCCACCAGGCCGACCACCTCGCCCTTGCCCACTTGCAGACCCACGCCCTGCAAGGCGTGCACTTCCCCGCGACGGGTCTGGTAAGAAAGATCCAGGTTCTCGACCTGCAGCAGGCTCATCGGGCGCACTCCATGCTGCGCATTGCGCAATTCGCCCTTGGTAACGGCCAAGAGGTGCCCATGGTCAGTCCCGCAGTTTGGGGAAAAGCAGCTCTTCATAACCACGGCTGATGAAAAACCCCGCAGTAACGACCAGCATGATGCACAGGCCCGAGGGTACGAACCAGTAGTACGCGCCCCGCGACAAGGCCTGGGATACAAACGCGTCCTGCAACATATAGCCCCAGGAGACGCTGTCAGAAGGCCCGAAGCCAAGAAAGCTCACGCTGGCCTCGGTGAAAATCGCCCAGCCGATGACGATCGATCCGTAAAGGAAGGAGATCGGCAGCACGTTGGGCGCAATATGGCTGAAGAGAATCTTCAGATGGCTGGCGCCACTGACCTTGGCGGCCTCCACATAACTGCGCTCCCTGAGCGTGAGCACCTGGCTGCGAACAATGCGACCGGTGTTGGGCCACAACAAGGCCGACACGCCAATCACCACATTCCACACGTTGGGCTTGAGAAACGCGGCGAGCACGATGATGAACGGCAAAAACGGAATCGACAGCGCCACATCGCCCAGGCGCATCAGCACCGTATCGACCCAGCCGCCGAAATAACCCGAGAAGAGCCCGACCAGGGTGCCCACCACCACGACCATGACCGCAGCACTCAGCCCGACGACGAGGGCGCTGCGCGCACCAAACACAAGTTGCGAAAACACATCGCGCCCCAGGCTGGTGGTGCCGAGCCAGAACGTCGCGTCGGGAGAGCGGTTGGCAGCCACGTTGCCGTTGGCCAGGAACAAAATTTCCAGCGGATCGTGGGTCGCGATCTGGTTGGCGAAAATCGCCGTCAGCGCAAAAACGAGGTAGATGGTGACACCTGCCAGGGCAAACGGGTCCCGCGTGGTGAGTTGCACGAAACGCCGCAGGCGCGACGCGGAATGGCCGGGCTGGTCAGGCTTTGCGGTCATGGGAAACCCGAGGGTCCAGAACGGCGTAGAGCAGGTCAGCCAGGAAGTTCATGCTTATCAGCGCAAACGCCACCAGCAGGAACGCACCCTGCGCCAGCGGGTAGTCGCTCGCCGACACCGCCTGCACCAGGATCCGGCCCAGGCCGGGCCAGGAAAACACCATCTCGATCACGACGTTGCCACCCACCAACTGACCCAGACTGAGGGTGAACGCCGTGGCCACCGGCAGCATCGCATTGCGGGCGGCGTGGTTCAACACGATGCGCCGCGTCGACAGGCCCTTCATGCGGGCCATGTTGACATACTCCTCGTGCATCACATCCAGCATGGTTGAGCGCATCAGCAGCAATGGCAGGCCCTGAAGGTAAAGCGCCAGCGTCACGACCGGCAGCGCCAGATGGTGCAGAAAATCCAGCGACAACATGCGCTGCCATTCGCTGGCGAACATGGCGCCCGGGCTGGCCGCGCCCCCGGACGGAAACCAACCCAGGGAAAACGCGAACACCGACAGCAGGATCATGCCCACCCAGAACTCGGGCGCTGCGCGTGTCGCCAGCACCACGGGAATCGCAATGCCTTCCACCAGGCTGCCACGCCGCCAGGCCAGAAAGGCGCCGGCGACGACGCCGAACAGGTAGGCCAGCACCAGCCCGCTGAAAGTCAGTGCCAGGGTGTTCGGCAGTGCCGCCATCACGATGTTCCAGACCGGCTCCTTGAGAAAGAAGGACATTCCCAGCTGACCCCGGCAGATGTTGCCCAGGTAAATCAGGTACTGTTGCCACAAGGGGAGATCCAGCCCGAATTGCGCCCGGATCGATTGCTTTGACTCCTCCGACAACGCCTCGCTGATGTAGGCGGCCATGGGGTCCCCCGGCATCAGCCGAAACATCAGGAACATCAGGGTGACAACCGCCAGCAGCACGAATACGCTGTGGGCCAGCCGTGCAACTATGAAGCGCATGGTGGAAGTGAACCCGCCCTGGGCCGCACGAGGTGCGTGGCCCAGCGGTTTGTCAGTTCGCCTTCAAGGTCTCCTTGACTCCTGCCGGATAGGACAACTTGCCACCCACTACCTTGTAGCCGGCTTTGTCCAGGATGTCCTTCGCCAGGGGCAGCCCGGTGCGCATCTTGGTGATGTCGTTGTCGTGCCAGTACTTGAGCGCCGGCGATACGTGGGAATTGGCCGCCACTGCATACCCGTTCCATGCGGCCTGCACCATGATATTGCGGTCCACCACCAGTGACAGCGCACGCCGGAAGTTGACGTCGTTGAAAGGGGCGCGGCGCAGGTTGAAGGCCGCATACTCGAAGCCGATGTCCACCTCGGACATGACCTTCAACTGGGGCACCTCCGTGGCGAGCTTTTCGAGCACGTCGGGTGCACCACCGTAGTCCGCCAGGAAGTTGATCTCGTTGCGCCGGAGCATGCCCAGCGTCGCTTCGGGATTCGGAACGATGCGCAACACCCAGCGCTCCATCTTGGGTGCCGCGAAATGGCCGTCGAAACGATCCAGAGGCGACGCTGGGCATGCTGCGGCGCAACGAAATCAACTTCCTGGCCGACTACGGTGGTGCACCCGATGTGCTGGAGAAGCTCGCCAA
>JANNDB010000486.1:0-1996 GCA_031387285.1 Betaproteobacteria bacterium
TGCAGCGCCTGGGCGGGCAGCGGGCAGCCCCTTACGCGCCCTGCGCCAGCTTTTCACCCATTCCGGGCGGTGCGGCCGTACGCAGATAGTCGGCCAGGGACTTCCCCGCCTCCTGCTTGAACGAGCCCGCCGGCCCTTCGAGCACCTGCACATCGGCCATACGGTCGAGCCGGAAGCTTCGAAACGCCTGGCGCGATTCGCACCAGGCGGCCAGCGTCCACACGTCGCCCCAATAGAAGCAGCCCAGTGGACGCAGGCGGCGTTGGCTGTGCTGGCCCTGCGCGTCCTGGTAACGCAGTTGCACGAAGCGCTGGGCGTGTGTCGCCTCGCGCAGTGGCTGCAACAGGTTCTGGACGGCTGCCGGCATCGCCGCGGGCGGTGCGTAAACGGCCGTACGCAGTGCAGCTGCGCGTGTCGCCGCTGGCAGCACGGAAAGGATTTTCCCGAGCGCCATTTGCGAGGCTTGCGCCATTGCCAGGTCCTGCCAGCCCTGCGCCATACGCACAGAAACCACCAGCGCGCGCGCCTCCTCGGGCGAGAACATCAGCGGCGGCAGCTCAAAGCCGGCGCCAAGGCGGTAACCCACGCCGGCTTCACCTTCGACAGGAACACCCTGCAACTGCAGGTCGGCCACGTCCCGGTACACCGTGCGTTCGGAGACCTCCAGGCGGCGCGCCAGAAACGCTGCGGTCGTGCGGCGACGGCCGCGAATCAACTGTACGATCTGGAACAGGCGGTCGGCACGGCGCATGGTTGGCCGATGATAGGGGGCCAGGCGGCAATTGGCGGTCGGCGTCTGTCCGACGCCGTTCAGTCCAGTTGCAAGGCACCAAGGTCCGCCTGCATGGCCTGGGCGATCAGCCGCATGTCGTGATCGCTGATCCTGAACAGGCCAAAGCGGAACCGGGCGCCCCAGCGGCTGCGATCCTCCACGAATTCGAACGCGTCCAGCAGGGGCGTTATGGGCGTCTCTGACGCGGCTACATAGGCCACGTCGCGGCGGAACGGTACAAATCCGCCCCCCATGTCAAAGGCGTACGGTTCGCCCGGCTGCACGAGTCCGATGGAGACGAAGCGCTGCAGTTTGTCTTTGCCACCCATGGTTGTGGCGGGCGCATAGTACGCGACGCGGTCCCCCGGCGCGACGCGTTGCAGCGGTGCCCGCTTGCCGTGGCACACCTGCATGTAACCCCGGTCCGGTTGCGCGCAGCCGCGCCGCGCGTGCTCCGCACTCGCCACGGCGATCCAGTTGTTCATTGACGGCATGTTTGCTCCTGGTTGGAAATGAAGTACCGATGCTGCGCCACCCCTCCTGCCAGCGTGGTGTCAGCAGGCAGGTCGACCCGCAGGCAGCGCCGCTACCATAGGCTTTTGCCCTGGATGGAAGCGCGCATGGCCTTGACTGCAGCGGAAACTGAAATCGTGGACAGCGCGCGTGTGCTGGCCCGTGAACAGGTGGCGCCCCACGCCGCCCTGTGGGAGCGCGAGCAGCGCATCGGGTTCGAGGCGCTGGCGCAGGCCGCCGTGCTGGGACTCACGCGTTTGCAGGTGCCGCTGGAATACGGTGGACTCGGGCTGGGGTTTGGCTGCAAGGCCGCCGTGGCGGAGGCGCTGGCGGGGGCCGACTTCGGGTTCGCCATGTCGCTCATCAACACCCAGAACGTGGCCGCCGCGCTGGCACGTATGGCGCCGCCCGAACTCGCGGCGCGTTATGTGCCGGATCTGGTGGCCGCACGGCGCCTGGGCTGCACCGCACTCACCGAGCCGGGCGCCGGGTCGGACTTTGCCGCGATCACGACAAAGGCCGTGCGCTGCGATGGCGGCTGGCGCATCGATGGCGCCAAAGCGTGGATCACGAACGCGGTCGCAGCCGACGTGGTGGTGATGTATGCCCAGACCGAGCCCGGCTCGGGTGGTCGCGGCATCGCCGGTTTCGTGATCGACGGCCGGCGTGCCGGCTTCGTCCGGGAGCCGGCCTATGCACTGGGAGGTCAGC
>JANNDB010000559.1:0-3379 GCA_031387285.1 Betaproteobacteria bacterium
CCTGACCACCCGACGACGCCCACGACAAGGCGTTGCCCTGGCGGTCGGTGATCGTGATGATGGTGTTATTGAACGAGGCGTGGACGTGTGCAACACCGTCCGAAACGTTTTTGCGGACCTTCTTGCGCACGCGCTGGGCGGCGGTATTGACGGGAGGTTTTGCCATGGTGTGGGGTCCCTGTTATTTCTTCAGCGATGCAGCGGCCTTGCGCGGGCCTTTGCGGGTACGGGCGTTGGTGCGGGTGCGCTGTCCGCGCATCGGCAGCCCGCGGCGATGGCGGAACCCGCGGTAGCAACCGATGTCCATCAAACGCTTGATGTTCATCGTTGTTTCCCGGCGAAGGTCGCCCTCGATGGTGAATTTCCCCACCTGGTCGCGGATTTTCTCGAGTTCCGCGTCGGTCAGATCCTTGACCTTCTTGGAATATGCAATGCCGCAGGCTTCGCAAATCTTGCGAGCGCGGGTGCGACCGATGCCGAAAATGGCGGTCAGGCCGATTTCGGAATGCTGATGCGGCGGAATATTGATGCCAGCGATACGTGCCATGTTCGTCCTCTAAAACGCGTGCTCTTCAACCCTGACGCTGCTTGTGCCGCGGATCTGTACAGATCACACGCACGATGCCCTTGCGCCGGATAATCTTGCAGTTGCGGCAAATTTTCTTGACCGAAGCCGAAACTTTCATATGGTTCTCCAATAAAACGCTCTTCCAGGGTTCGCGCCGTTGCGCTGGCCCTGCATTTCCACAACCTGCCCCATCCTGCGTCTGCACTGCATCGTCAGCTGACAGATGCATCCACGACTCAGGACGATTTAAAGCTAGCCTTTTTCAAAAGTGATTCATATTGCTGGCTCATCAGGTAGTTCTGCACCTGGGACATGAAATCCATGGTGACCACCACGATGATCAGCAACGACGTACCTCCGAAATAGAACGGCACGTTGTACTTCAGTATCAAAAATTCGGGCAGCAGGCAAACGAAGGTGATGTAGATCGCACCGGCCAGCGTCAGGCGCAGCAGGATGCGGTCGAAGTACTTGGCAGTCTGGTCACCCGGACGAATGCCTGGAATGAAGGCACCGCTTTTCTTCAGGTTGTCCGCTGTCTCCCGGCTGTTGAAAACCAGCGCCGTATAGAAAAAGCAGAAAAACACGATCGCCGCGGCATAAAACATCACATAGATGGGTTGGCCGGGCGTCAGCGAGCTGGCGATGTCCTTGAGCCAACGCATCGACTCGCCGGAGCTGAACCAGCCCACGACGGTGGCCGGAAGCAGGATGATCGACGAGGCAAAGATGGGCGGAATCACACCCGCCATGTTGAGCTTCAGGGGCAGGTGGGACGACTGCCCGCCATACACCTTATTGCCGACCTGGCGCCGCGCGTAATTGACCAGAATCTTGCGCTGCCCGCGTTCGACGAACACCACCAGATAGGTGACCACGGCCACCAAAATCACGATCACCAGGCAGATCAGGATGCTCATGGCGCCGGTACGCACCAGTTCCAGCAAACCTCCGATGGCGTTCGGCAGTCCTGCGGCAATGCCGCCGAAGATCAGGATTGAAATACCGTTGCCCAGCCCGCGCTCGGTGATCTGCTCACCCAGCCACATCAGGAACATCGTGCCGGCTGTCAAAGTGCAGACCGCCGTGACGCGAAAGCCGATGCCAGGCGACAACACCAGTCCTGCCGAGCTCTCCAGCGCAACGGCGATGCCGAGCGACTGGAACAACGCAAGCCCCAGCGTTCCATAACGGGTGTACTGGGTAATCTTGCGACGACCTGCTTCGCCCTCTTTCTTGATCTGCTCAAAGGCTGGCAACACGTAGGTGAGCAGCTGCATGATGATCGATGCCGAGATGTACGGCATGATGCCCAATGCGAACACCGTGAAGCGCGACAATGCGCCGCCCGACATCAGGTTGGCCATTCCAAGAATGCCGCCCTCCTGCCCCTTGAAGAACTGCTGCAACTGCGCAGGATCGATGCCGGGAACCGGAATATGCGCACCGATCCGGTAGACCACCAGGGCCAGCAGCAAAAACACCAGCCGGCGACGCAGGTCGCCGAACTTGCCGGTTTTCGCTAATTGGGCTGCGTTGGTTGCCACGTTCAATACGATCTATCTATGCAGGTTCGAAAATCAGCCGACGCTGCCGCCGGCGGCTTCGATCGCCGCCTTGGCACCTGCAGTGGCGCCAATACCATTGAGCTTGACGGCCTTGGTCAAGGCACCGGTCTTCACGACCTTCACCACCTTGGCCATTTGCGGAATCAGGCCCGCCGTCTTCAGGCTCAGCATGTCCACATCGGCGGCGCCCAGGCGCTCCAGCGTCGTGAGGGTGATCTCGGCGTTGTACTGCAACTGGTGCGACTTGAAGCCACGCTTGGGCAAGCGGCGCTGGAGCGGCATCTGGCCGCCTTCAAATCCCACCTTGTGGTAACCACCGGCGCGCGACTTCTGGCCCTTGTGGCCACGACCTGCCGTCTTGCCGAGGCCTGACCCGATTCCACGGCCAACGCGACGCTTTGCATGCTTGGCGCCGTCTGCCGGCTTGATGCCATTGAGTTCCATCGTGTTCTTTCAGAGGTTCGAGACTGGGGCGCGCCACGCGGCGGCAACCCGGCCATCACACATCACAATACCTTGACCAGATAGGCGATCCGGTTGATCATGCCGCGCACTTCGGGCGTATCGACCAGTTCGCTGGTGCTGCGCAGCTTGCGCAGGCCCAGGCCACGTACCGTGGCGCGGTGCGATTCCTTGCAGCCGATAGGGCTGCGCACCAACTGGACCTTGACTGTTTGGGCGGTCGTCATAAAAAGTCTCCTTAGACGAACAACTCTTCGACGGTCTTGCCACGCTTGGCGGCAACTTCCGACGGAGTGGTCGAGACGGACAGGGCGTCGAGCGTAGCCCGCACCATGTTGTAGGGGTTGGTCGAGCCGTGGCTCTTGGCGACGATGTCGGTGATGCCCACCACTTCGAACACCGCACGCATCGGACCGCCGGCGATGATGCCGGTACCCTTGGGCGCCGGAGCCATCATCACACTGGCAGCACCGTGGTGGCCCATCACCTTGTGGTGGATGGAACCATTCTTGAGCGACACCTTGATCATGTTGCGGCGGGCCTCTTCCATCGCCTTCTGCACGGCAGCCGGCACTTCCTTGGACTTGCCCTTGCCCATGCCGATGCGGCCATCGCCATCACCCACCACGGTCAACGCGGCAAAGCCGAGAATCCGACCGCCCTTGACCACCTTGGTGACACGGTTGATCGCGATCATCTTCTCGCGCATGCCGTCTTCCGGGCCCTCGGTTTTACCCTGCATCTTCGCTTGAACTTTAGCCATGTTTGATTCCGATCTGCC
>JANNDB010000630.1:0-4774 GCA_031387285.1 Betaproteobacteria bacterium
GGGTCGATGATCTACGTCGACGCCGTCGACGCCGGCGACGGACACAGTCCCGCGAATTTCCAGATCAACATCTCGCTGTCCGCGGCGAAGTTCGAGGCGCTGCTCAAGGTCGCGATCTCGGGCCGGCTGCCCTCCAAATTCTACGTGCACGCCGGCGACCGCATTTCCGCGCGCGACACGCGGGGCCTCGGCTATACGGTTCGAGGGGGCGAAAGGGTCAAGCTGTGGGACAACAAGAAGTACCGCATGCTGCCAGTGACCAATTTTTCGGTGATCCTGCCGATCACCGTCGCCGATGCCCACGACAGCCCCGCGATCGAGGAAGACCGCTCGCTGGTGGAAACGCTCACCAACAACGATCAGGTGGCGGAGCTCGCCGACGAGTTCGCGGTCTTTCAGGGCGAGACGAAGAACGCACTGACGGCCGTCGTGTCAGTCGTGGCCGTCATCGGCGTCCTGCTGCTTTTCATCAACCTCGTGCTGATCATCAAGTAATCGTGTGAACGAACTCGATTTTCGCGGCCGAAAGGCCGTCGTCACCGGCGGCGCGGCGGGCATTGGGCTGGAGACCTCGCGCGCCCTGGTGGCGGCTGGTGCGTCGGTGACTCTGGCCGTGCGCACTCTGGCGCAAGGCGAGGCCAGCGCCGACCAGTTGCGCCAGGACTATCCGCAGGCCGAAATCTCGATTGGGCTACTCGACCTGGCCGATCTGGGCACGGTAAGCGCATTCACGAGCGGTTGGAGCCAGCGTGGCAAACCGCTGCACATCCTGGTCAACAACGCCGCCATCATGGCCTGTCCGCTGCAACGTACGGCACAAGGCTGGGAGGCGCAGTTCGCCACCAACCACATCGGACACTTTGCGCTGACCACCGGACTGCTGCCGGCCCTGCTGGCGGCCGGCCGCGCGGGCGGTGATGCGCGTGTGGTCTGCCTGAGTTCGACCGGGCACAAGCTGTCGCCGGTGGTGTTTGACGATATCCACTACGAACGCCGCGAATACAACAAATGGAGCGCCTACGGGCAGGCCAAGAGCGCCAACGCCCTGTTTGCGCTGGGCCTGCATCTGCGCCATGGCGACCAGGGCATCACGGCCAACTCGGTGCATCCGGGAGGCATCATGACGGGGCTGCAGAAGTTCCTGCCCAGGGAAGAGATGAATGCCATGGGCTGGCTGAAACCGGATGGCACGCCAGTGGACATCTTCAAGTCGCCTGCACAAGGCGCGTCCACCAGCGTGTGGGCCGCGACGGCCCCCGAGCTGGCCGGCCATGGTGGCCTGTATCTGGAAGACTGTGGTGTTGGCCTGCCCGCAGAACCCGGCAATCGCGCCTCCGGCTTTGCGCCGCACATCAAGGACGTGGCCGCCGCGACGCGCCTGTGGGATGTGTCGCAGCAGATGGTGTCCGCCGCGGCCTGAGGCTCACATCAGCCGCGCCGCGCGCAGGGCCTCCACGGCGGCACGGTCTTGCGGGCGCGGGCTGCGCAACAGGAAGAACACCATCGGATAGCGCGCAGGAAAGGCGATCGGCAGGCCCGAGCGCAGAATGTCCGCATAGCGTGTCCCGAACTCCCAGTGCCCCCAGGCGGCCAGGTCCGAAGCGGCGTAGCCGGCCATTGCGGGACTGCGCTGGGCGAGCAGCTGGTAGGCCGCAACCACACGTTGCCGGCTGAGGCGCACGCCGTCGTTGCCGTGTACACCCAAGGCCAGAACGGCCGCCTGAATCTCGAACGCGGAGCGGTCCGTACGTGCCAGATAGGCCAGCTCCAGCCAGTCGGCTCCAGCGCCACCCTGTATCTCCAGTACCGCAGCCTGTGCCCCCGACAAGGCGGCCATGGAGGCTGCGTCCGTGGCCGGCGGCATGCCGGCGATCAGGCGTCGCGCGTCGGATTCATCACCCGTGATGCCCAGCAGCAAAAGATAAAGCGGCCAGCGCCGCGCCAATGCGGCATTCGCCAGCCACAACCGCAACTGCTCGGGCGGCACCAGGCTTCTGAGCGAGCGCATGGCGCCATATGGCGCGATGGCCAGTTCCTCGTACGCCGTTTGCGCCACCAGCGGATCGGCATGCTCGAGGTCGGCCACAAATAGGCGCAGGCGCGCAGCCCAGTCCGGCTTGGCGCTCAGGCTGGCTGGCCGCAGCACGATCAGCTGGCGTACCCAATCGGCCCGGCTGGCAGGCAAGGCACCGGCACCGCGCCAGACGCGTGCCGCTGCGTTGTAGAGCAGCAACACACCGGTGCCGGGTTTGGGCGCCGGTATATCCGACACCCAGTGGCCCACCCGGATCGGCTCGGCAGGAAGGCGGCCCTTGAGCAGGGCGCGCGGCCGGTAGGCGTCTGCCGCGCCACCGGCTGTCGCCAGTACCACCGCATCGGCGGCGTACAGGCGGTACACCAGTGTGTCCTGGCCGTCGGCCGGCGCGCAGATGGCGCAGGCCAAGGCTCTGCCCGGCAGTGTCAGCCACACCAGCAGACAGGCAAGGAACAGTCGGATAGAACAGCGCAAACACGACTCCGGCGGGAAACACCCCTTCGGTATGATGCACCAAACCACAGGAGGCCGGCGCTGGCGCGGGTTCACCATGGTCGTACAAGATGGAGACGCCAATGAAGCAAGTTGCCGGCATTCTGATCGCGCTGTTGTCCTTTTGCAGCACGGCCGCCTGGGCCTGGAGCAACCACTCGCTGGTGGCTTACCGCGCCCTGGAAGCGATGCCCGAAGTTGCCAAGGCGGCGCCCGTCACGGTCGAGCCACTGGAAGCCTTTCTCAAGGCCGAGGAAAAAGCCATCGAAGCCCTGTTGGCGCGCCAGGAGGATTGGGCGCGCAAGAACGTCACTGCCTACGCGCCGCGGCCTGAGACCCTGGCGTTCGCGGCAAATCCCGCGCGCAGCGACGATGCGCGGCGCCTCGCCTTTGTGATGGCGTTGCGCATTTCGCCCAACAGCAAGTTCGCCCTGTTTGTGCAGCCCGATGCCAAGACGGCGCCCGAGCCGACCGCCCTGCTGCCCCACGCCGCCGTCAACTTCCTGCCAGAGCAGCCCAACTCGCCGTACCGCTATGTGGCGCTGAAGGCGGGCGACACCGTCCCGGCGCTGCATGTGGTGGCTACCGCCTCGAACGAGCCCGACTATGGCCTGGACATCAACCTGTGGGAGGACAGCCCCTCCGACTGGGGCAAGGTGTACGGGTTCGGCAAGCTCCCCTTTGGCAACCCCTCGCTGTATTTCTCGACGCAGGCGCCGTTCCACATGGGGTTGTTCCACGAAGACTGGCTGATCTTCAAGGCGGCACCTTTCATTCAGCGCACCTTTCCGCTGCTGCGCATCCACCAGTACAGCTCATTGGCTGCGCTGGCGTTTCGCACCGGCCACGCGTACTGGGGCTGGCGCTTTACCGGGCTCGCCCTGCACTACACGCAGGACCTGACCCAGCCCTACCACGCCAACCTGGCACCCGGCGACTCCACGTTTCGCATGATCAGTGCCAATATGCTGGCCATGGCCGGTCTGCCGCGCCAGCGCGACGACCTGATCGTGTTGCTCTCGAATCGCCATCTGGCGCTCGAAAAATACCAGAACGAGTTGTTGATGGCATCGGCCAGGTCCAAGCAGGACACGCCGCTTGACGCCGCGCTGCGCAAACTTGAGCTGGACGCCAACTACCCGGCGTGGAACGATCTGTACCCGCGCGACGTGGTGGCCAGGGAATCCTTTGCCGCAGGAGCGCCAATCGCGCAGGCCATAGTGGCCGCCATGCCGGCCGAGTTCGTCTCCAACCCTGCCTTTGACTTTGGCGTCAAGGAAGCCGGCATCGACCTGGGCGCGGCGATGGCCAAAGCCGATCCAGCCAAACGCGCGGAGCTCGACAGGCAACTGGGCGCCTTGCTGGGCCACTTCGGCGCGCACAGCCGCAATACGATCCGCGGGATCCTCAAGCTGGCCACCCAGCCCTGAGCTTGCGGCGCGCCACTGCCTAGACGTGGCCCCAGACCATCAGGGCGTCGCGCCCATCCACCAGCAGGTCCACCGGCGCGCCAAAGGGCAATATCACCTTGGTGGCCACATGGCCCATCGGCAGGTTCATGAGCACGGGTGTCTTGACCTTGCCGCGCAGCCAGTCGACGACGGTCTGCAAGCAATAACCCTTGTCGTTCGGCGCCAGCTGGTAATGCGTGAACTGCCCCAGCACGATTGCTTTCTGTGACGCCAGCACACCGGCGTGCAGCAGTTGCGTGAGCATGCGCTCGACGCGGTAGGGATGCTCGGCAATGTCCTCCAGCACCAGCACGCCGCCCTTGATGGTGGGGAAGTATGGTGTGCCCATGAGCGACGTCAGTACTGCCAGATTGCCGCCCCATAAAACGGCATTGCGCACCGGCCGGGCCAGGCCGGTTGCTGGCTGGGCACCCACAGCGGTACCCCGGCGCGGCGCCGGCAATCGCCAGCCCGCGCCCTCCCCGCGACCGAGCAGCAGGTCGGTAAAACAATCCTGCATGATGTCGTCAACCTGCTCCGGCCGGCCAAAATCATCGTTCACGCATGGCCCGATCCAGCTGATGCTGCCCGTCTTGGAGAACATGGCGCATTGCAGCGCGGTGAAGTCGCTGAATCCGACAAAGCGCGTGCCTGAATCGATTGCCTTGGCCAGCGCCTTGTACCGGATCTGGGCCAGCAGGCGTGTCAGTCCGTAGCCACCACGGCTGATCATGGCCACGTCGGCGCCACTGGCCGCCGCACGATGGATGGCGGCGAGCCGCGTCGCGTCGTCGCC
>JANNDB010000642.1:0-4565 GCA_031387285.1 Betaproteobacteria bacterium
GGAACAGAACGACGCAGGCTTTCGGAAACTCCCTGGTACCGCCTTGAAAGACGGCGGTGGCCAAACCGTTTACACGCCGCCGCAGAACCCGGCCGACATCGTGGCTTTCATGCGCGACCTGGAACGCTTCATCAATCAGGACGAACTACTGGCCGTGGACCCGCTCATCAAGATGGCGCTTATCCACCACCAGTTCGAGAGCATCCACCCGTTCTACGACGGCAATGGGCGCACCGGCCGGATCATGAACGTGTTGTACCTCGTGAAGGAAGGCTTGCTCGACATCCCCGTGCTATATCTGAGTAGCCACATTGTGCGCACCAAGGCGGACTACTACCGCCTGCTGCAGACCGTGCGTGACCAGGATTTGTGGGAGGACTGGGTGGTTTATATGTTGGACGCGGTGGAGGTAACCGCATTGCAGACACTGCAGACTGTGCAGGCCATCAAGACCGCGCTCTTCGACTACAAGCATCGCATACGGGCCAGCCACAAGTTCTACAGCCAAGACCTCATCAACAACCTCTTCACCCATCCGTACACCAAGATTGAATTCGTGCAGCGCGACCTGCAGGTATCGCGCATCACCGCCACCAAGTACCTGGATGCGCTGGTGGACGCCGGCTTTCTCACCAAGCAGAAATCGGGGCGCAACAACTACTACATCAATCATGCGCTGAGCCAGATTCTGCTGCAACGTGGACAAGGTGGCGCATGATCGACACCGACGAGGTGGCTAACGCCAGCGACCACGACCTGATACGATTCCTCAGACAGTTTCCGATATCGCCAGCCAATGGAGTGAAACAGACGCATGAAAGTCAATCTCCGGGCATTGGCAGGCAATTGGGACGCAGGCTATGCACTGGACAAGCACATGCTTTCCAGTGAGTATCTCGGAGACAATGCGCAAGGCCATCCGCAATTCAATAGCATTCGAACTGAGGCGGGCGAAGCTACGTTTCAGCTCAAGTATCGAAGCGATTGGTCCCAAGCCGCCCGGCTCGCCCAAGCACTTGCTGTGCATGTGTATCCAAGGCTAAGGGATGTGGGACTGTTGGTCCCAATGGCGGCATCGACCAAGCGACCGCGCCAGCCCGTGACTGAAGTGACCAGGGAACTTGGCAAACTGGTGAAACTTGATGTTTTCGAGAATTTGTTGTTCAGCGCATCGGGCGGAAAGTCCCTCAAAGATCTCCATTCAAAAGCTGAAAAGGTCGATGCTCTGAGCAAGTCGGGATTCAGCGTGGGAGATGCAGACGCGATCGTTGGCGATGGGCGATGGAACGCTTTGATCATCGACGATCTCTATGACACTGGTGCCTCAATGGAAGCGGCCTGCACAGTTTTACGAACGCATCCGAAGATCAACAAAATCTACGTTGCCACACTGACTTGGAAATAGACCATGACTACCGTATTTATTGCCGGTTCAATGAACATCAAGCATCTTGATCGGAAGGTCAAGGAACGCATCGACAAGATCATAGATTCGAACTATGACGTCGTCGTTGGCGATGCGGATGGAGCAGACACATCAATTCAGTCGCATTTGATGTCGAAGGCGGCGAACAGCGTCAAAGTGTATTGCAGCGGATCGACGCCGAGGAATAACGTCGGCGAATGGCCGATAGTCCAAGTTGACGCACCATACTCGCCAGGAACACGCGCGTTTTTCACTGCGAAGGATATTGAAATGGCCAAGGTCGCTGACTACGGCTTGATGATCTGGGATACGAAGAGCACGGGCACTCTGAGCAACGTTCTCGAATTGTTGAGTCGCAAGAAGAAATCGCTGGTATTTGTCAATAAGGAGAAGGGCTTTAGAACGGTCGGCGATGTTTCGCAGCTGGTTGACCTCGTGGGTTGCATGTCGGACCATGCGAAGCAAAAGGCTGAAGAGAAAATACGGTTGACCGATAAGATTCAGGCGCTGCGGCAAGAGCCAATGTTTGCATAGGCAGTTCGGTATAGCCCGTTCCGATGCTTGGTGTTGCGAAGCCGGCGCCGCCTTTCGGCACTCGGGGTCGAACCCTTGACACAGAGAAAAATGACGGTACTTTTGGCGGTACTTCTAAAATGGAAAATTACAAAACCTAGCATTCATGCCGCTTGCACGGCATATTGTGATCCCCGCCAGCGCACCAACCATTGCATGCCATTTGACTTCGACGCCATCACCGCGCCGTTTCGCATGCAACCCGGGTTGCGCAGGCTTGCCCAAGGCGCAACGCAATTGACGGTGAATCGCGTCGGCGATGCCAGCCTGACGGAAAAGTCGAGGATTCTGACGCATCACGCAGATACCGCGCTTTTGGCCGTCCCAGGTTTCGTGGCGGAGCCAGCGATTCAAGCCCTGTTGCAACACGCTGCGCGTGAGCACCCCGAGGCCATTCGGATTGCACCAGACGGGTGTGTCAGCGCAACGCAGCTAGGTTGGTCGGTGCATGGCTCGGACTGGTACGGCAGCGGACCGGACTGGATTGGTGCCTGCCTTGAGGCGGTGCCCCCTTCGTGGCGGTTGACGGCGCTCCTGTGCCTTGCATTTGCTGAAGACTTTGCGCTGATCGAGGGGGCGGATGGACGCATCCCCTGGATGGCGGTGTGTCTGCCTTCCAGCTGGGTGCCGCAGAACAAGATCGGCCAGGTATTCACGCAGATCCACGCCCCGGTCGCAGACAACCACACCTTGCTCTCGGCGGCGGCGCACCTGGCGGCCCTGGTTACACAGGAGCCGCGCTGGGAGCGTTTTGTATGGACCATCACCAACCTTGCATCGCTGGACAACCATCCGCTGCGCGCGCCCAGGCGGCCATGGCCCGCGCAAGAGCAGGCCGACATGCAAGCCCTTGTGGACTGTGCCTGCTGGCGTACCGAGCGCCAGACCTTCATTCCGGTGCCGGGGCTGGGCCAGTCCATATTCACCATCCATGTAGAGGTGCAAGCGCTGGTTCAGGCGATCGACACGCCTGCGCGGGCGGAGGTTGTGCGGGTGGCACTGGCCAGCATGTCGCAACCCGTGCTGGACTATCGTGGCCTGTCACCGGCGCGCGACAGGTTGTTGCAGTGGCTTGCCGAGCGTGCTGCCTCCGTTCCCGAGCGGTCTAACGCGTCTCCTGCGCCTTGAGCGCCAGGGCCGCCGCATACAGGGCATTGCGCGGCTGGCCCGTGATCTCGGCGGCTAGCCGCACCGCGGTCTTCAGCGGCAGTTCCGGCAACAGCAGGGCAAGCGCCCGCGTATCGACACTGTCTGGCGCCGCTACCTGAACCGGGTGCAGCACCACGACGAACTCGCCACGCGAGCGGTTCGCATCCTGTGCAAGCCAGGACGCGAAAGTTGCCGCCGGCATGGTGGTAACGGTCTCAAACTGCTTGGTCAGTTCGCGCGCCACGGTTAGCGGCCGTTCGCCCAGGGCCGCAAGCGCTTGCGCCAGATCGTTGATGCGGTGCGGGGCTTCCAGCAGGACCACGGCACGTGGCTCCATGGCCAGGGCGGCGACCCGGGTCGTGCGCTCCGCCAGTTTGGGAGGGAGAAACCCGGCAAACACAAATCCGCCATCCTCGTTCTGGCCCATGCAGCCTGCCACACTGAGCGCCGCCGTGACGCTGCTTGCGCCAGGAATCGAAACGACGCCGAGGCCGGCGTCACGCACCGTCGCCACGAGCCGCGCGCCCGGGTCACTGATGGCCGGTGTGCCAGCGTCGCTCACGTAGGCCACGCGCTGCCCGCCGCGCAGACGCGCCACGACCAGTTGGGCGGCTTCAAGCTCGTTGTGCTGGTGCAGCGCAAGCAGGGCACTGCCGGCTTTGTCGATGCCATAGGCGCGCAACAGCGCCTGGCTGTGGCGAGTGTCTTCGCAGGCAATGGTGTCAACCAGCTGCAGCACATGGAGCGCGCGCAGGCTGATATCCGCAAGATTGCCGATGGGAGTGGCCACCAGATACAGGGCCGGCTGCGGATAATGCTGCATCCCCGCTGCGTCACGCGCGGCGGCAAGAGCAGGGCCAAAGGATGGTGTCAATGCGTTCTTCCGGTTCCAGCACCGCCGTCACCACCAGCAAGCACGCCGGTGACGCCGCCGAAGAAGCCGCCTTGCTGCATATGCAGCGCGCCGGGCTTCGCCTGGTTTGCCGCAATTATCGAACCCCAGGGCGCGGTGGCGGCGAGATTGACCTGATCATGCAGGAGGCTGATGGCACAACCGTCTTTGTGGAAGTGCGTAGCCGCGCCCTGTCCGCGTTCGGCGGAGCGGCCGCCAGCGTCGGCGCCGCCAAGCGCCGGCGCATCGTGTTTGCAGCACGGCACTACCTGATGCGCCTGCGAACCCTGCCAGCTTGCCGTTTCGATGTGGTGGCGGTGGATGGCAGCACACTGTCGTGGGTACGTGGCGCATTCGATGCGGCCTGAACATCAGGCGGCGGGACACATCGCGTTACACCCCCCGGGGGGTATCATCCGGCCCATGCTCGAGCAGCGCATTGAACAGCATTTCATCGACAGCGCGGACCTGAAATACCAGGCCGCACAGGTACTGAGCAAGCCGAGTGCTGCCGCCGTGCAGGCG